>NZ_LOVS01000021.1:0-118734 GCF_001523835.1 Burkholderia sp. ABCPW 14
TCCGCCAGACAGCCGCGGGGGCGGCAAGCCGGCTTCGGGCTACGCCCTACGCCGGCTTGCCGCCCCCGCCAACATGCGGACATTTCATTTGCTACAAAACCGGACATTTCTATTTGTCCGCGACAGCCCTTTTGTGAAAATTCCTCGGCCGATCGCGACTCGCAACGCCCGCCGTGTGCGCGTGCGCCACACAACCGCATCGCGCCCCGCCGAGCCCGGTGGACCCCACGAAGCCCCTTGTTTTATCGACATCGATTATGGGCCGGTCCAATTTCGGTGGATTTGACCTGCCCGCGGCGCACATCAACACTAGAACGCGCAGCGTGTCGCGCTCAGACGGCACCGCCTTTCCCCCAATTGGAGTCTTCATGCCGTCCATCGAAAACGCTCGCGCGTCCGGCGCCGCGAGTGCGCCGCCGCGCACGAACCCGAGTTTCAGGAAGATCGTCGTCGCATCCGTGACGGGCAACGCGATGGAGTGGTACGACTTCTTCGTCTACGGCACCGCCGCCGCGCTCGTGTTCGGCAAACTGTTCTTCCCCCCGGATGCGCCGCCGCTCGTCGCGACGCTCGCCGCATTCGCGGCGTTCGCGCTCGGCTTCGTCGCGCGGCCGTTCGGCGGCGCCGTGTTCGGACACGTCGGCGACCGCTACGGCCGCAAGACATCGCTCGTCTGGACGCTGATGCTGATGGGTGCGTCGACGTTCGCGATCGGCCTGCTGCCCACCTATGCGCAGGCAGGCTTCTGGTCGCCTGCCGCGCTCGTCGCGCTGCGGCTGCTGCAGGGCATCGCGTCCGGCGGCGAATGGGGCGGCGGTGTGCTGATGATCAGCGAAAGCGCGCCCGCCGATCGCCGAGGCTATTACGCGGCATGGAGCCAACTGGGCGTCGGCGCCGGCTTCGTGCTGTCGTCGGCCGCGTTTCTCGCCGCGCAGGCGCTGCCGCACGATGCGTTCGCGCGCTGGGGCTGGCGCCTGCCGTTCCTCGCGAGCGTCGCGATCTTCGCGTTCGGCCTCTACGTGCGCCGCAGCCTGCCCGAGACGAAGGACTTCGAACGCGCGAGCGAACGGCGCGCGCCGCCGCACATGCCCGTCGTCGAGGTGCTGAAGCGCCATCCGAAGGAAGTGCTGCTCGCGATGGGGCTGCGCGTCGCCGAAAACGGCAGCGCATATGTGTTCCTCGCGTTCTCGCTCGTCTACGGCAAATTCATCGGCATCCCGAACCAGGTGATGCTGACGGGCGTGATGTGCGCAATGGTCGTCGAAATGGCCGCGATGCTCGGCTGGGGCCGTCTGTCCGACCGCATCGGCCGCAAGCCCGTCTATCTGATCGGCGCGGCGGGCCTCGTCGCGGCCGCTTTTCCGTTCTTCTGGCTGATCGACACGCGCGAGCCGCGCTTCGTCTATCTCGCGCTCACGATCGGCGCGGCCGTCAGCCACGGCGCGATGATCGGCACGCTGCCCGCGCTCGTCGGCGAGCTGTTCAGCACCGAAGTCCGCTATTCGGGCGTCGCGCTCGGCCACGAGGTCGCTTCGATCTTCGCGGGCGGGCTGTCGCCCGTCGTCGCGACCGCACTGCTCGCCCGCTATCACGCCGCATGGCCGGTCTCGCTGCTGCTCGTCGTGATGGGCGGCATCACGCTCGTCACGCTCGTTTTCATCCGCGAGACGCGCCATGTGCCGCGACGCGCGGCCGACGCGAAGCCGGAAACCGCATGACGGCCACCCGGCGCGCGCGCAGCATGCCGCGTCCGGCCGATGCGTGGTCGGACAACCGGCGCGCGCATCCGCGCGGGCGGTGCGGGTGTGCGTCGCTCGCGCCTTCGATGTTCGTGCCTTCGATGTTCGCGCCTTCGATGTTCGCGCCTTCGATGTTCGCGCCTTCGATGTTCGCGCCTTCGATGTTCGCGCCTTCGATGTTCGCGCCTTCGATGTTCGCGCCTTCGATGTTCGTGCCTTCGATGTTCGTGCCTTCGATGTTCGTGCCTTCGTTACTCGTGCCTTCGTCGTTCGAGCCTTCGTCATGCGCGCGTTCGTCACTCGCGCTTCACACCGAGCGCGCCGTCGAACACCGGCGCGAGCCCGAGATGCACGAGCAGCGCACCGAACTCGCTCAAGCGCCGCCGGACATAAGCGGGCACGTCGACCGCCGCGTAATCGTAGAAGCCCGCGCCCGAGCGGATGCCGTCGCGCCCGGTCTCCATGTGGCGGCTCACGACGCCGGCCGGCTCGAAGCGCGGACCGATCTCGCGCGCGAGGTAATGCAACGCGTAATAGAGAATGTCGCAGCCGCCCCAGTCGATGAACTCGAGCAGCCCCAGCACCGCGAACCGCAGGCCGAAGCCGGTCCGGATCGCCTGATCGATCGCGTCCGCACTCGCCACGCCCTCTTCGACCATCCGCGCCGCCTCGTTCATCGCGAGCGCCTGGATGCGCGGCACGATGTAGCCGGCCGACGGCCCGCAGACGACCGGCCGCTTGCCGATCCGTTCGAGCAGCGCGCTCAGCAACGCGACGGCCGCGGGGTCGGTCGCGTCGCTGCGGCTAATCTCGACGAGCGGCATCAAATGCGCCGGATTCAGCCAGTGCGCGTTCAAGAGGCGCGCCGGATGCGCAACGCATTGCTGCAAGTCGGTGACGAGAAACGTCGACGTCGTGGATGCGATCGCCGCGTCCGCGCGCAGATGCGCCTCGGCCCATTCCAATGCGGCGGACTTCGCGTCGAGCATTTCGGGCACCGCTTCGAACAGCACATTGCAGGTCGAGAGTCCCGCGCTCGCGCCGACGCGATCGGCGACGTCGATGCGCGCGAGCACCTGCGCCGTCTGTTGCGACGTGAGCCCGCACAGCGCGGTCAACGCATCCAGTTGGCGGCCGATGGCGGCGCGCGCGGCAGCGGCGAACGCCGCCCGCGCCGCCGCATCCCGCGTCTTGAAGTCGATCAGCGTCACATGCAGGCCGGCGAACGCGAACGCAAGCGCGATGCCCTGCCCCATGCGCCCGGCGCCCAGCACGTGCACGCGCGACACGTCGGCGGCGTTCATGCCGACCACCCGTCGCGCAGCCGCGCGACTAGCGCGTCGCGCGTCGCATCCGCGAGCCCGAGTCGCTCGAACGTGCGGCCCTCGCGATACAGGTCGCGTTCCGCCACCACGCTCGCGATGCTCAGAAGGCCCTGCGCGACAGGCGTCGGCACGCCGGCCCAGCGCCCGCACGACACGATCAGCGACAAGCCGAGCCGCGTGTCTTCGAGCATATAGCGATGCGTCCTCAGATCGATCGCCTCCCGCCAGTCGCCGCTGTCCGTCAGCTTGCCGTGCGCGCCACGCCCGTACATCCATTCGTCGCCGTCGGCCGCGTAGTGGTCCGCGAGCGGGAAATGCGGCGCGCGATAGCCGAGCGCCTCGCGCACGGCGATACGCTCGGCGTCGAGCGCGTTCGTCACGCGCCGGATCGACGGCTGCGTGCCTTCGTTATGGATGTCCCACGCGTCGAAGTGTTCGAGCGGCCCCGCGTTCATCATGATGAGCGGCGGATGAATCACCGGCCCCGCGTTCATCAGCGCGGCCGACAGCGCGTCCTCGACGGGCTCGATCGACGGATAGCCGGCCTTCAGCACGTCGAACGCCCAGTCGGCCGCGCGCGCCGGGAACACGCCCGTCGGCAGGCGCGTCGCGTAGGCGCTGATCACGACGTCGCGCTCGCCGTGCTTGCGCACGAGGTAAGGAAGCGTGCCCGTCTCCGCGAACGCGACGCGGCTGCGATTGCCCGCCGACGCGAGCGCCCGCGCGAACACGTAGCTGCCGAACGTGCCGGGCGGCAGATAGACGACCTGACCGTCGGCGAGCAGCGGCGCGATCTGCGCGGACAGCGCATCGTGCGTCGTCGCGGGCAGCGGAATCACGATCAGGCGCGCATCGCGCAGCGCATCGGCAAGCGCGTCGACGACGCGGATCGCGCCGCGCGCGTCGCCGAGCGCGATCGTGCGCTCGCCGCGCCAGTCGCGCACATTCAGCCCACCGAGCGCGCGCAGCCTCGCGGCCGCCTCGGCGTCGCGGCGCCACCACGTCACGTCGTGTCCCTTTTCGAGCAGATCGATCGCCGCTGCATGGCAGCCGTGACCGCCGCCCAGTACGGATACCTTCATGTCCACCTCCGGATGTGCAATGCAGCCGAAGTTACGCGCAACGCCGCACGCCGTCGCTTCGAGGCGCGCAACGGCAATACGATTCCGGCAAGCGCGTGCCGCGCGCGGCGTCGCGCCGGTTGCCACGGCGAATTGGCTCGCCGATCATCGTTTCCTGCTTGACGTCCTTCATCACGAGGCCCGCCATGGATATCGCGATCCCCCGCAGCAACGGCAACCGGCTCCGCGCATTGCGTGCGCGCGAGGACGTCGAGCGCGAAGTGTCGCGGCTGCTCGGGCCGCATCGGATGCAAGTGGCCGCGCGCGATCTGTCGCGCGCGGAGCTGTTCGACATCGCGCTCGATCGCGGCGGCCTGCTCGAGCTCTGCTACGGCGATGCAGCGCGCATCGACATCGACGGCGACGCCGCCCAGTTCCTGTTCCGGCTGACGCTCGCGGGGCACTGCGAGCTGCGGGCAGGCCGCGAACGCATGGCCGTCACGCGCGGCGGGTTGAGCGTCTCGTCGCCCGCGCGGGCGAGCCGCATCGAGACGAGCCGCGATTGCCGCAGCCTGCTGCTGCGGCTCGATCGCGCGGCGCTGGAACTCAAGCTCGCCGACCTGCTTCAGGCGACGCCGCGCGCGCCGCTGTTGTTCGAGCTGTCGGTCGACGCCGCGCACCGCGGCGCGGGCGTCGTGCGCGACATGCTCGGCCAATTGTGCCGATGGTGCGCGGAGCCCGATGCGGCCGCCGCGCAACCGATGCTCGGGCCCGATCTCACGCAATGGCTGATGACGATGCTGCTGACCCGGCTGCCGCATTCGTATAGCGACGCGCTCGCGCGCGGCGTCCGCCGTCCGCTGCCCGTGCACGTGCGCCGCGCGCGCGACCATGTCGATGCGCATCTCGGCGAGCCGCTGCCGCTCGCGGCGCTCGCGCGTGCGGCCGGCGTGTCGCCGCGCACGCTGCAAAACGGCTTCGCGCAGTTCCTGCAGACATCGCCCGCCGCCTATGTGCGCGAGCAGCGATTGTCGGCGGTCCGCGACGCGTTGCTGCGCGCGCCCGGACGCTCCGTCGCGGACGTGCTGATCGAGCACGGCGTGCATAGCTTCGGGCACTTCGCGAAGGCGTATGCGCGTCGCTTCGGGCATCCGCCGTCGGAGACCGGTGTGGGCGCGGATGGCGCGCCCATGGCCCACGCCGCCGCAACCGGCCCGTCAAAGGCCGCGACCGCCGAGCCCGGCCGCCACGCATCCCGCAGGCGGCAGCCATGAACCGCCCCACCGCCAACGCGGCGCTCGAACCGATCCCGTCCGCCGCGCCCGCCGCCGACGCCACCGATTCGCTGCGCGTACAGGACCTCGATCTCAATCTGCTGAAGACGTTCCGCGCGGTGTACGTCGAGCGGCATGTCGGCCGCGCGGCGCTGCGGCTCGGCGTCACGCAGCCGTCGGTCAGCTACGGGCTCGGCCGGTTGCGCCTGATGTTCCGCGACGCGCTGTTCGTGCGCACCGGCACCGGCGTCGAGCCGACGCCGCGCGCGCGCCGCCTCGCCGCATCGGTCGACAAGGCGCTTGCGATCCTGCAGGACGTGCTCGACGAAGGCGCGCGCTTCTTGCCCGACACCACCCAGCGCGTATTCCGGCTGCACATGAGCGACTTCGCCGTAAGCGCGTTCCTGCCGACGCTCCTGCAGGTGCTCGATGCGCGCGCGCCGGGCGCGGTCGTCGAGACGCTGCACGTCGACGAATCGCAGCTCAACGTCGCGCTCGAATCGGGCCGGATCGATTTTGCGCTCGGCCACTACAGCGACGCGTCGAGCCACTTCCAGCGCACCGCGCTGCTACAGGAACGCTGCGTGCTGCTGATGTCGAGCCGCGCGGCCGCGCGCCTCGCGCTCGGCGACGATTTCGTGCTCGATGCCGATGCGCCGCCGCCGCTGCGGCTCGTCGCCGTCACGTCGCATCCGCAATCGATGCAGCTCCTCGACCGGCACGGGCTGATGCCGCGCGTACGCGCCGCGCTGCCCGACTTCATGGTGATTCCCGCGATCCTGCACGACTGCGACTACGCGGTGATCGTGCCGCGCACGATCGCGCGCACGTTCGCGGCGCGCGACGCGTGCGCGATCTATCCGATCGCCGGCGCGCAGGCATGGACCGTCAACGCGTACTGGCATCGTCGCTTCGACGCCGACCCCGGCCATCGGTGGCTGCGCGCGCTGCTGTCCGAGCTGTTCGACATCGGCGCGCGCGAGCCTTTTGACGCGTGGCTCGCGCCCGTTGCGTCGTCCGCATCGCGCGCGCCGCACGCCGATTGCGATTAGAACGACGTCATCACACCCGCGACGATCGAGCTCGCGGTCGCGCCCGGCTTCGCAACGGGCACACTGCCGCCCCCCACGCCGTTGACGGCGAACGCCGCGTGCGCGCCGTTGCGCACCATCGCCGCGCCCGTATAGAGCACGGTCCGCTTCGACAACGGATAGTCGAGTCGGACTCCGTACGAATCGGCGTTGCCCCCACTGTCGGCGACCTTCCGGTAATGGCCGTAGCTGACGAGCAGCGACGCGCGGCCGAGCGGGATCGTCGCGTCGAGCTCGTAAAGGTCGTGGTGCGGATACGCGCTCGCGCTGTCGACGACGGCGGCCACGTTCGGCCCGCCGCGATGCCGCATGTAGAGGAACGCGAGCTTCATGAACGCGAAGTCGTACGAGAACGCGCCGAGCGCATAGTTGCCCGCCGCGACGGGACTCGTCGCGGACAGCGACGCCGCGCTCGCCGGGCTGAAGCGCTGCACCATGTAGTCGACGTCGATCGACAACGGTCCTCGCGCGTAATTGAGCCCGGCGCCGTACGTATCGCCGAGCGACGACGGTTGGCCCGACGCGCCGTTCGCTCCGCGCGATGCGGTCGCGCGCAGCAGGAAGTCGCCGATGCGCGGCGACGTGTAGCGCAGTCCGTTGTGCGTGCGCAGGAACGCCGGCCCGACGAAATTGTTCGACGCATTGCCCCACGCGAGCCCCGCCGCATATCCGGGCAGGCTGTACGTGACGAACGTCGTGTGCAGGACCGTGTAGAGCTCGCCCGCCTGCAGCCCGCCGAACGGACCGATGATGCCGACCCACGCTTCGCGGCCGAACAGCGCGCCGCCGTTGCCGAGCGTGCCGTTCGCCGAGTTGAAGCCGTTCTCGAGCTTGAAGATCGCCGAGTAGCCGCCGCCGAGATCCTCGACGCCCTTGAGGCCCCATTGCGACGCGAACAGATTGCCGCTGCCCATGCGCGTCACGTGTTGCGGCCCCATGTTCGCGAATTCGATCGCGGTATCGATGCGGCCGTACAGCACCACGCTCGATTGCGCGAATGCGGGCATCGCGGCTGCCGCGCCCAACAGCGACGCAAACCATTTCCAGTTGTTCATTCGTGCCGTCCCGTAGAGGTTGTCCGAAGCGCGCGCCGCGCGCCGAGCGTTCGCCGCGAGTGCGTGCGAACGGGGAATGCCAAACCGGGGGCGAGTCTAGGAAGGCCAATATCCGGCGTCGACCGAACGGGCTTTATAAGCTTTATAGAGGCGGCTCATGACGCGGCGCCCGGCCCGCCGCGCGGGGCGCGGACGTGCGACCGGCGGGGCGTGGCCTGGGATTTTCTTTAGGCGGATCGGTAAATGTCCGTGTCGCGCGGCTGTCACTGCGGCTATGTGCGCGGAATTTGGTTGACTACGCTGCCCTCCGATCGCGCGAAGCAACGCGCGGAATTCCGTCTATCGTCTCAGGAGAAACCGCATGACCGCTCCCCCCGCCGCCCCTTCGATCGCGCGACGCTACACGTACGAGTGGTACGTCGTCGTGATCTGCATGCTCGCGTACGTGTTCTCGTTCGTCGACCGCCAGGTGCTCGTGCTGATGATCGAACCGATCAAGCGCGACCTGCAGCTCACCGACACGCAGTTCAGCCTGCTGAACGGCTTCGCGTTTTCGCTGTTCTACGCGTTCATGGGGATGCCGATCGCGTACCTCGCGGATCGCTACGCGCGACCGCGCATCATCGCGGTCGGCATCGCGCTATGGAGCCTGGCGACCGCCGCGTGTGGCCTCAGCCGGCACTTCCTGCACATGTTCGTCGCGCGGATGGGCGTCGGTGTCGGCGAGGCGGCGCTGTCGCCCGGCACGTACTCGATGCTTGCCGACTATTTCCCGAAAGAGAAGCTCGGCCGCGCGGTGGCCGTCTACTCGCTCGGCTCGTTCATCGGCGGCGGCGTCGCGTTTCTCGTCGGCGGTTACGTGATCGCGCTCCTCAAGCATGCGTCGGCGTTCACGCTGCCGCTCGTCGGCGACGTGCACGCGTGGCAGGTCACGTTCCTGATCGTCGGCCTGCCCGGGCTCGCCGTCGCGCTCTTGTTCGCGCTCACCGTCCGCGACCCGCAGCGCAAGGAGCTTGCGCGCGATCGCTCGGGCGGCGTGATGCGGCTGTCGACCGCGGATGCGCTGCGCTTCGTCGGCAAGCACCGCGCGACCTTCTTCTGCCATTACGCCGGGTTTTCGTTCTATGCGATGACGCTCTACTGCCTGTTGAGCTGGACGCCCGCGTTCTACATTCGCCATTTCGGCCTCACGCCGGTCGAGGCGGGCTACACGCTCGGCACGGTGCTGCTCGTCGCGAACACGACGGGCGTGTTCTGCGGCGGCTGGCTGAACGACTGGCTGCTGCGGCGCGGCTATGCCGATGCGCCGATGCGGGCGGGCTGCATCGGCGCGCTGTGCATGCTGGCGCCCGCCGCCGCGTTCACGCAGGTCAGCCATCTCGGCGCGTCGCTCACGCTGCTCGTCATCGCGATGTTCTTCGCGTCGTTTCCAATGCCGACGTCGACGGCCGCGATGCAGACGCTCGCGCCGAATCAGCTTCGCGCGCAGATCTCCGCGCTGTTCCTGCTCGTGTCGAATCTGATCGCGCTCGGGATCGGCACGACGATCGTCGCGCTGATCACCGACAGGGTGTATCGCACGCCGCTCGCGGTCGGCGATTCGATGGCGATCGTCAATCTCGCGGCCGCGACGCTCGCGGCGGGCCTGCTCGGGATCGGCTGCCGGCGCTATCGCGCGAGTCTCGAGCGCGAGCACGCGACGCGGCTCGCGGCGATGCACGAGGCGCCGAGCAAAGCCGCCGCGATGACGACGATGCCGGGCTCGTCGGCGGGTTGACGCGTTCGTGCCGCATTAGGCGGATCGGCAGATCAACAGGATGCGGCGTTAAATCAATTTCATTTATCCATCGATACGATTTTTATCAATTTGTCTGATCGACGTGCGCCTCGTATCCTGTTTTTGCTGCTCGCGCGACATGCCCATGTGCGCAATGCGAGTCTCATTCGATCAACGGATTCCCCATGCAAGCGAGTACCTACCAAGCCCGGGTCGATGCGCTCCAGGACGAGGCGCAGGACATCCGCTCCTTTCGTATCTCGCGCGTCGACGGCCAGCCGTTCGACGCCTACGAGCCCGGCGCGCACATCGACGTGACGAGCCCGTCCGGCGTCACCCGCCAGTACTCGCTGTGCGGCGACCCCGCGCATCTTGGCGCGTATCAGTTCGCGGTGAAGAAGGAAGTGCGCTCGCGCGGCGGCTCGCGCTCGCTGCACGACGACGTTCGCGTCGGCACCGAGCTCGCGGTCGGCGCGCCGCGCAATCTGTTTCGGATCGCCGACGATGCGCGCGCGCACCTCCTGATCGCCGCCGGCATCGGCGTGACGCCGCTGTTGTCGATGGCGTATCGGCTCGTCGAGCGGCGCGCGCCGTTCCGGCTGCATTACTTCGTGCGCAGCCGTGCGCATGCGGCGTTTTTCGAGCGGCTGGCGAGCGAGCCGTTCGCGCCGCACGTCGCGTTGCACGTCGGCATCGAGCCGCCCGATCTCGCCGCGGCGCTCGACGCATGCGTCGCCGACGCCGCCCCCGGCACGCATGTCTACACGTGCGGCCCCGCGCCGTTCATGGATCAGGTCGTCGCGCGCGCGGCCATGCGCATCGACGAAGCCGCGATTCACCTCGAACGCTTCGCGGCCGATCCGCCGCCGCCAATCGTTGAAGGCGACGCATTCGAAGTGCGTCTGCAACGCAGCGGACGATCGATTCGTGTCGACGACAGGACGTCGATCGTCGATGCGCTCGCGTCGATCGGCGTCGAGGTCGACACGTCGTGCGGCGAAGGCGTGTGCGGCACCTGCATGGTGCCCGTCGTGAGCGGCGAGCCCGATCATCGCGATCACTGTCTGAGCAACGCGGAGCGCGCGAGCAACAAGGTGATTTGCTGCTGCGTGTCGCGCTCGCGCTCGCCGGTGCTCGTGCTCGATCTTTGACGCCGACCACCCGGGGGGGGTTTTCGTGTTTCGCCCCGTTCGCCCCGTTCGCCCCGTTCGCGTCATTCGCATCATTCGCATCATTCGCACCGTTCGCGTCGCATCGGCCGCCCGGATCGCGCGCCGCCGCGTGCCATCACACGACATCGAGCAACATCGGACTGCCGGCCTGCGCACGCCCGACATCCCGAGCGCGCGCGCCTGCGCCGCACGTCCCGTCGACGCTCACGCACCCGCCATCGCGCATTGGCGATCGAATACGAACGGTTCGGTCTGCTGAATCGAGACGCGCCGCCGGTCAAGCACCGCTCGACAAGCGCCACGCACGCCGATCGCTCGGCCGCGCCCAGCCGGCGCGCGATCGCATGCGGCCGGGACCGGCCAGCCGCTCGAGCGCGCACCCGCCCGGCACCGCCGCCGCCCGTCAAGCCTCGTCGAAATGCTCGACGATCCCTGCCATCAGATCGCGCATCCACGCGATGCCGGCGTCATCGTCGAAATGCTCGTGCCAGTGCATCGTCACCGGTACGGCGGGCAGCGGCACCGGCAACGCATAGATCCGGAACGCGTCATCGCGACCGAGGATCTGCGCGAGTCGCTTCGGCAGCGTCGCGTACAGATCGGTGACGCTCAGGATGCCCGGCAGCGCGACGAAGTGCGGCACTTCGAGCGCGATGTTGCGGCCGACGCCTTGCGCGCGCAGCGCGTCGTCGAGCGCGTGATGGCTGTGCTCGACCGACATCACCTGCACGTGCGACGCCTGCAGGAACTGATCGAGGCTGAGCACAGCGGCCTTCGGCAGGCCGCGCCGCCGCCCCGTCATGCACACGTAGGTTTCTTCGAACAGCAGCCGGTGCCGGGTGCGCGGCATCAGCGCCGGCAGATTGCCGATCGCGAAGTCGAGCCGGCTCGACCGCAGCGCGTCCTCGATCTCGTCGACGGGCATCGGCCGCACGGCGAGCTTCACGCGCGGCGCGCGCTCGCGCAGCGCGCGGCAGATCGCGGGCAGATACGCCATCTCGCCCGCGTCGGACAGCGACACCCGGAACGTGCGCGTGCTGACGGCGGGATCGAAGGTCTCCGCATAGCGCAGCGCCTCGCGCACCGTGTCGAGCGCACGCCCGACGATGGTCGCGAGCTCGAGCGCGATCGGCGTCGGCTGCATGCCCGCGCGCGTGCGGATGAAGAGCGGATCGTCGAACAGCGTGCGCAGGCGGCCGAGCGAATAGCTGACGGCCGGCTGCGACAGCGCGAGCCGCTCGCCCGCCTTCGTCAGGCTGCGCTCCTCGACGATCGCCTGAAACACGCGCAGCAGGTTCAGATCGAGATGATCGATGGACGTCACGGCCGCCTCCTGAAAATTCATCGCATTTATGAATAGATAGATTTTAGATCAATTTGACGGATATCAAGCGCGCCACGACACTGGCCGGACGACATGGCAGACATGCCAGGCCCCGCAACCTCGCGACGATGTCGCGAATTTCCTTCCGACCATGATGAGCGAATCTCCTTATCAGACCATCGACACGCGCGCGCTCGCCCGGCGCGCCGAGTCCGATCGCATCGCCCCGTCGATGTACTACGACCCCGAGCTGTTCGAGGCCGAGCTCGAGCGCATCTTCCATCGCACCTGGATCTGGGTCGCGCACGACAGCGAGCTGCCGAATCCCGGCGACTTCGTGACGACGACAATCGGCCGCCAGCCGGTCATCGTCGTGCGCGACAGGAACGGCGACGTGAACGTGCTGCAGAACCGCTGCCGCCATCGCGGCGCGACCGTCTGCGAAGCGCACCGCGGAAACGCGAAAGGCTTCACGTGCCCATACCACAGCTGGTCGTATGCGCTCGACGGCACGCTGCGCGCACTGCCGTACGGCGACGGCTACGAAGGCGTATGCGACAAGACCGAGCTGCCGCTCGTGAAGCTGCGCGCCGGCATCTACCAGGGCCTCGTGTTCGCGAGCTTCAATCAGGATATCGAACCGCTCGACGACTTCCTCGGCGGGGCGAAGCCGTGGATCGACCTGTTCATGAAGCAAGGCGCGGGCTATCCGATCAAGGCGAACGGCGAGCACAAGTTCAAGTTCAAGGGCAACTGGAAGATCCAGCTCGAGAACACGACCGACCTTTACCACTTCCCGGTCGTCCACAAGTCGTGGATGAAATCGATCGACGACGAGACAGCCGCCGCGATCACGCGCTTCATGACGAGCGACGCCGCGTTCTGCCGTGCGCTCGGCAACGGCCACAGCCTCGCCGTGCTGATGCCCGAGCTGATCGATCTCGACCAAGACGACGGCGCGCCGCTGCCGCAGCGCTTCGGCGCGCTCGCGGCCCAGCTCGCCGAGCGGCATGCGCCCGACGAAGTGCGGCGCATCGTGCGCTCGCTGATGGGCGTCGGCTTCAACCTCAATCTGTTTCCGAACCTCGCGCTGTCGATGGCGTTCTTCCGCGTGCTGCGGCCGATTTCGGCGGAGGAAACCGAGATCCGCCACGTCGCGCTCGCGATGGACGGCGGCCCGGACGAGGCCAATCAGGTCCGGCTGCGGATTCACGAGCATTTCCAGGGGCCGTTCGGCTTCGGCAGCCCGGACGACGCGGAAGCCTGGGAGCGCGTGCAGCGCGGCGCGCACGCGGGGCCCGACGTGCCGATTCTCGTGAACCGCGGGCTGAACCGCGAAACGACCGCGCCGAACGGCGAGAAGACCGCGCACGCGACCGACGAGACCGGCATGCGCGAAGCGTACCGGCAATGGCGCAAGCTGATGGAGCAAGCATGATGGACGACCGCAACGCCCTTTTTTCCACGCGCACGTTCGCGCGCGCCGTCGAGTTCATCTGGCGCGAGGCCGAATTGCTCGATCGCCGCGACTATCGCGGCTGGCTCGATCTGTGGCATCCGGCCGGTCGTTACGTCGTCCCGATCGATCCCGCCGCAACCGACTTCGAAGCCACGCTCAACTACGTGTACGACGATCACGAGATGCGCGAGAAACGCACGCAGCGCATGCTGTCCGGCCATTCGGCGTCGGCGTCCGACGCGGCGCGCACGGTGCGCACCGTGTCGCGCTTCACGCTCGAGCGCGAAAGCGCGGACACGATCGAAGTGAAGTCCGCGCAGGTCGTCGTCGCTTACAAGCGCGGCGTCGCGACGCTGTTCGCGGCGGACGTGACGCACAAGCTCGACATGCGCGACAGCGACGTGCGTCTGGCCGGGAAGGTGATCCGCCTGATCGACTCGACCGAGGCGCTGAGCGCGATCGGCTTCCTGCTGTGATGCCGCGGCGCGCTCGTCGCGACGCGCATGCAGGCGCGTGCGCGTACGCGGCGAGCGCGCCTTTTCGTCGATGTCTTCTCTTTCATTTCATCATGCCGACACTCGAAGTGTATTTGCCGGCCGGCCATCCGGACGCACGGAAGGCCGAGCTGATCGACCGGTTGACTGCGGCGACCGTCGCCGCGATCGGCGCGCCCGTCGAGTCGGTGCGAATCCTGTTGAACGCGCTGCCCGCGGCGCACATCGGGCTCGGCGGCCGCAGCGCGGCCGACGGCGCGCCGCCCGCGCTGCCCGTGATCGTCGCGATCCTGATCGCCGGGCGCACCGATGAGCAGAAGCGCGCGCTGATCGCCGCGCTGTCCGACGCGAGCGCGGCCGTGCTCGATGCGCCGTTGCAGGCGATTCGCGTGATCGTCAAGGACATCCCGACGACCGATTTCGGGATCGGCGGCAACACGGCGCGCGCGCTCGGCCGCTGACGATGCACGCGCTCGGCCCGCGCGTCGGACGCCGTCCCGCCGCGCTATGCGAGCGGCAGCGAGAAGCGGCATTCGAGCCCGCCGCCCGGCGCGGGCTGCGCCCAGATCCGGCCGCCGTGCCGCGTGACGATGTTCTTGCACAGCGACAGCCCGATCCCGTTGCCGCTGACTTTCGACGACGAGAAGCCGTCGAACAGTTGCGCGTGCACGCCGTCGGGCACGCCGGGCCCGTTGTCGACGACGCGCAGCACCGCGCGCCCCGCGTGCTCGCCGACGCCGAGCATCAGCGCGCGCGCCGGCCGGTCGACATCGGCCAGCGCCTCGACCGCGTTGAACGCGAGATTCAGGATCACTTGCCCGATCAGCACGCGCTCGCAGCGCACCGGCAGCGGCGCGTCCGACTGCGTGATCGTCACCGCGACGCCGGCTTCCTTCGCGCGCAGATCGATGAAATACGACACGTCCGCCAGAATGTCGCGCAGATCGACGACCGCCTCGAAGGACTCGCGCCGCACGACGTATTCGCGCACGCTCTTGATGATGAGCGCCGCGTGCTCCGCCTGCCGGTCGGCGCTGCGCAGCCCCCAGACGACGTCGTCCGTCGAGCCCGGCTGGCCGAGCCGCTGGATCGCGCCTTCGATGAAGTTGCGCACCGCCGCGAGCGGCTGGCTCAGCTCGTGCGCGATCGCGGCCGCCATCTCGCCCATCGCGTTGTAGCGCCCC
This sequence comes from Burkholderia sp. ABCPW 14, assembly GCF_001523835.1. Taxonomy (NCBI): domain Bacteria; kingdom Pseudomonadati; phylum Pseudomonadota; class Betaproteobacteria; order Burkholderiales; family Burkholderiaceae; genus Burkholderia; species Burkholderia sp. ABCPW 14. The sequence goes on from NZ_LOVS01000021.1 coordinate 14,956, forward strand.
GCGTGTTCGAGCATCCGCGCCTCGATGCGCCGCGTCTCCTCGATCGCCACCTCGTCGGTCACGTCGCGGAAGTGGATCAGCAAGCCGCTCAGGTCGCCTTCGATGTCGACGTGCCGGCACGTGATCCGCACCCAGCGCGGCGTGCCGTCGCGGCGCGCGATCCGGTAGCGCTGCGGCTCGGACGGACGGCACGCGGGCGCGTCGCGCAATTGCGCGATCAGCCGGTCCCGATCCGCGACCGTGCAATAGTCGAGCACGTCGCCGAGCGGCTCGCCCGCCGCGATGCCGAGCACGCGCCGCCCCGATTCGCTGATGAACTGCACGCCGCCGTGCGGCGTCAGCACCGCGACGCCTTCGTCGAGGTCCTGCATGAACTCGCGCAGCCTCGCCTCGTAGCGCCGCAGCGCCTGGCGCGTCGCCTCCTCCGCGCTGATGTCGCGAAACTGCACCATCACGACGTCGCGCTCGCGCAGCCGCACGTGCGTCGCGGTGGCCTCCGACAGCATGTCCACGCCCGTGCGCGACCGGTAGCACCATTCGTACACCTGCGGGCCGTCGGTGATCGAGCGGTCCATCGCGCCGACGCCGATCTCGCGCTGGTACTTCGGCTCGGGCCGCGTCATGTCCGGCGCTTTCAGCGGCAGCAGCTCTTCGACGGTAAAGCCGAGCACGTCGCACGCCGCGCGGTTCGCCCAGACGATCGCCTTCGTCTTCGCGTCGTGCAGCAGCACGCACAGCGACAGCGCATCGAGCAAGCGGCGGAAATCGTCTTCGGCGGGAAAGGTCATGGCTCGGTTCTGCGGGGGCGACACGGCGCAGCGCGCGTGGACGTTCACATTAACACCCGCACCGACACGCCGCATCTGAAGAATTCTTTACGGCGACACGGCTCGTCCCCGGGTCGCGCGTCCATCGTCCCAATTGAAGCGGCCTTATTGCATTCCTAGACTGGATTCCAGCGATGTTCGTCCGCGCCGATGCGCCTACGCGCCCTTTTTCTTCTTCAGCCGATTCCGTATTCAGGAGACCCGTCATGTCAGAAACTGCCGCCGCCATCGGCGCCGCCCGCCCCGCTCAGCCGCGCGTCACGCCGGCATGCGAGCCCGATGCGATGCCGCTCGACGACGTGATCGCCGTGGTGGCCGCGCGCCGCGACGAATTCGACCGGCTGTCGCACGTGCCGCGCGACGTCGTCGAGCTGTTCAAGCGCGCCGGCATCTACCGCGCCGGCACGCCGACCCGCTTCGGCGGCGACGCGCGCCCGCCCGCCGAGTTTCTCGCGATGATCGAGCGCATCGCAATCGCCGACGGCTCGGCCGCGTGGATCGCGAGCTTCGGCTCCGCGAACGTCTATCTCGCCGCGCTGCCGCTCGCGACGCAGGAAGCCCTCTACGCGACGGGTCCCGATCAGGTGTTCGCGGGCGGCCTCTTCCCCGTGCAGCCCGCGCGGCAAGCGCCGGGCGGCTGGCGCGTCGACGGCACGTGGAAGTTCGCGAGCGGCTGCAAGGGCGCGGACTGGCTCGGCGTCGGCATCGCGATTCCGGGCGCCGAAGGCGAAGCGCCCGGCAAGCCGCGCACCGCGGTGTTCCGGCCCGAGCAGGTCGAGATCGTCGACAACTGGGACGTGGTCGGCATGCAGGGCACCGGCAGCCACGATCTGCGCGTCGTCGACCAGTTCGTCGCCGAGCCGTGGACGTTCGTGCGCGGCGGCGCGCCGACCGTCGACGAGCCGCTCTATCGCTATCCGACCGTCGCGTACGCGGCGCAGGTGCTTGCGGTCGTCAATCTCGGCCTCGCGCGCGCGGCGCTCGACACGGTGAACCGGATGTCGGGCGGCCGCAAGACGACGACGGGCGCGCCGCGCCTCGCCGACCGCGCGTACTTCCGGATCGAGCTCGCGAAGGCCGAGGTGCAGTTGCGCGCGGCGCGCGCGTTCTTCTACGAAGCGACCGACGAAGTGTGGCAAGCGATCGTCGCCGGCCGCGACGTGACGCCCGAGCACGTGAGCCTGCTGCGGCTCGCGGCGACGCACACCGCGCGCGAAGGCGCGAGCGTCGTCGAGCGCGCGTATCGCCTCGGCGGCACGCCGGCGATCTATCGCGCGCATCCGCTACAGCGGCTGCTGCGCGATGCGATGGTCGTCACGCAGCACGCGTTTCTCGGCGAAGGCAATCTCGACGGCGCCGGAGCGGTATTCACCGGCGTCGCGCCGTTTCCCGGCTATTTGTGATCTGACGCGTTCGCGCGACGGCGCCCGATGCGCCGCCGCGCGAATCTCATGCGCCGAGCGCCCGCCGCGCGCGGCGCGATCAACCATCTTGCACTCAACCCGAACCGACAGGAGTCCCTACATGTCCGACCAACGCCCATTGCCGCTGCGCGTGCTGTTCTGCTGCGGCGTCACGCAGAATTTCTTCGACCTCCCGCGCGCGCGCATCGGCGAAGTCTGGCAGGCGTACGGCACGATGCTCGCCGCCGTCGAAGCGATGGACGGCGTGCGCGTGCTCGGCGTGATGGACGACGACCGGCTCGTCGTCGGACAGGCCGACGGCGCGCCGTGGACGTTCTACATCATGGCCGACGTCGTCGATTTCGACACCGTCACCGCCGTCTGCAATCTGTATCGCACGACGCCCGTCGGCGATTACAACCTGTGGCGGTACGGCAAGATCGAAGCACGCGTCGGCCGGCCGCTCGCCGTGCCGCCGGCCGCTGCGCAGGCCGCCGCGTCGTGAGCGCCGCGACGAGCCGGCGAGGCCGGCGCGCGAACGGCGACGCGGGCGAGCCGCGCACGCCGGATGCGGCGAGCGCAACGCGCGCGACGAGGCAGCGCCGCGAGGCCGGCATCGACGCCGATGCCGACGCGGCGCGAACGGATCGCGCAAGCGCCTTGCGCGGCGCAACCCTCGCGCGCGACATGTACGATGCGCATGCTGAGCGCGACGCATCCGCGCCGGCGACGCTCGCCGCGCTCGCGCGCCGCGTCGCGATGCTCGAAGCCGAGCGCGCGATCCGCGCGACGATGACGCGCTACATGTCGCTCTGCGACGTGCCGGCGAAGGCCGCGGATCGCGCGTCGCTCGCGGCGCTCTTCACCGCCGACGCGATCTGGGAAGGCATCGGCCCGCAGTACGCGCACCAGTTCGGCCGCCTGCGCGGCCCCGACGAGATCGTCGCGATGCTGCTTCGCTATCTGCCGCCGACACCGCATTTCGCGACGAACGTCCACTTCCTGACGTCGGAGGCGATCGCCGTCGATGGCGCGGCCGGCCGAGGCGGCTGGATCATGCTGCAAGCGTCCGACTACGTCGACGCGCCGGCCGAGCTGATCGCCGCGCGCCTGACGGTGGACTTCGCGCCGAACGCGGCCGGCGACGCGTGGCTGATCCGCCATTTCCGCACCGAACGGCTGTTCGACGCGCCATGGCGCGTCAATCGCCGTCCTCCGACCTGAACGATCCCGCAACGAACGCACCATGACCGGATTCATCGAAACGTTTTCTCTGGGCGGCCCCGGGCCGACGATCGCGATCAAAGACACGATCGACATCGCGGGCCACCGCACGACGGGCGCGAGCCGCGCGCTCGCCGACGCGCCGCCCGCCAAGCGCCACGCGGAAGTCGTCGAGCGCGTGCTCGACGCGGGTTGGCGGATCGCCGGCAAGGCGAACATGCACGAGCTCGCATTCGGCATGACGGGCATCAACGACTACACGGGCACGCCCGTCAACCCGCAGGACCCGACGCGGATACCGGGCGGCTCGTCGAGCGGCTCGGCGTCGCTGGTCGGTCTCGGATGCGTCGACGCCGCGCTCGGCACCGACACCGGCGGCTCGATCCGCGGCCCCGCCGCGTGCTGCGGCGTGATCGGCATCAAGCCCACTTTCGGCCGCGTGTCGCGACGCGGCGTCGCGCCCGTCGACACGACGCTCGATTGCGTCGGTCCGTTCGCACGCGAAGTCGCGACGCTCATCGCGGTGATGGCCGCGATCGCGCCGGACTTCGACGCGTCCGCCGCATCGCGGCCGCTCGCCGCGTGTCGCGTCGCGATCGTCGAAACCGAGGCGGACGCGGCGATTCGCGCGGCCGTCGAGCGCGCGGCCACGCAAGCCGATTGCGCGGCCGCGCCGTTGCGCATCGACGATCTCGCGGCGGCGTTCGATGCGGGCCTCGCCGTGATCAACGCGGAAACGTCGCGCGCGTTCGGCCGCTTCGTCGGCGGCGGCAAGCTCGGCGCGGACCTCGAGGCGCGGCTGCGCGCCGCCGCGACGACGACGGCCGACCAGCTCGACGCCGCGGAACGCGTGCGCGCGCGCTTCACCGCGCAGGTCGACCGCGCGCTCGACACCGCCGACGTGATCGTGCTGCCGACGCTGCCCGCGCTGCCGATCGCGCTCGACGAAGCGCGCGGCGGCGCGTCGGTGATCGCGGTGTCGTCGCTGATCCGGCCATTCAATCTGAGCGGCCATCCGGCGCTCAGCCTGCCGCTGCCGCTCGCCGGCTCGCCGCTGAAGGCGGGCTTGCAGATTGTCGGACGCAAAGGCGCCGATGAGCAGGTCTGCGCGGTCGCCGCGCGTTTCGAGGCCGCGCTCGCCGCACGCTGACGCAGCGGCCGCGACGCGACGATCGCGCACGCATCACGCGCACCGATTCATTTACGCATTCAAGGAAAAAATTTCATGTCGAATCGAGTGGTTCTGATTACCGGCGCGGCGCGCGGCCTCGGCGCCGTCGTCGCGAAGACGTTTCATGCGGCGGGCTACCGCGTCGCGCTCGCCGACGTCGCGATCGATGCGGCGACGGCGCTCGCGCGCGAGCTCGGCGCCGATGCGGACACCGCATGCGCGCTGAAGCTCGACGTGACCGTCAAGGCGGATTTCGAGGCCGCGCGCGATGCGCTGGTCGCGCGCTGGGGACACGTCGACGCGCTCGTCAACAACGCGGGCGCGTCGAAGGTCGTGCCGGCGATGGAAATCACCGCCGAGCAATTCGATCAGGTGATCGAAGTGAATCTGCGCAGCGTGCTGTTCGGCTGCCAGATCTTCGGCCAATACTTCGCGACGCGCGGCGCGGGCCGGATCGTCAACATCGCATCGCTCGCGGGCCAGAACGGCGGCTCCGCGACGGGCGCGCATTACGCGGCCGCGAAGGGCGGCGCGATCACGCTGACGAAGGTGTTCGCGCGCGATCTCGCCGCGCACGGCGTGACGGTCAACGCGATCTCGCCGGGGCCGCTCGATCTGCCGATCGTCCATGAGAGCGTCGCGCCGGACAAGCTCGCGCAGATCCTGTCGACGCTGCCGGGCGGCAAGCTCGGCTCCGCCGCGTTCGTCGCGGACGCGGCCGTGCTGCTCGCGTCGGGCGATGCGTATTTCGCGAACGGCGCGTGCTGGGATATCAACGGCGGGCTGTATATGCGCTGACGGCGGGCGGGGGGGTCGAAGATCGGGCACGCGCGTGCTTGGGGCGCGCTTTCATGCGTCGCGCTTTCATGCGTCGCGCTTTCATGCGTCGCGCTTTCATGCGTCGCGCTTTCGCCGCCGGCCGCTCGGCCGGCGGCGTATCGCGGCCCGTTCGCGTTCGGGATCGGCAGTCGTCGCCGGACGAAAAACCGCCTGAGCCCCCGCTCGCAAACGCTGAAACAAATCGCGCGACACGCACGGCGCGCGGCGATCTTCTTCGCCCGCGCCGGCGCGGACGTCAACACGCACGCCGGCCGTCGACGAATCCGGAAAGCCGTCACCGGACAGCCATTTCACCGACGCATATCGACGCCTTCGTCCCACACGCCGATCACATCGCGCACGAGCGCCGCGATCGACGTCGCGCCGAGCTTTTCCTTGATGCTCGCGCGATGCACGTCGACCGTCTTCACGCTGATCGACAGATCGGACGCGATCTGCTTGCTGCCCTTGCCGTCGATGACGCCGCGCAGCACCTCCTTCTCGCGCGCAGTCAGCGCATCGATGCGCCGGCGCAGCTCGCGCCGCCTGCGGTCCGCCGCATGACGCTGCATCGCGAGCTTCATCGCGCGCTGCACGCGCTCGAGCATCTGCTGCGAGTTGTACGGCTTCTCGACGAAATCGATCGCGCCGTTCTGCAGCGCACGCACCGACATCGGAATGTCGCCGTGCCCGCTGACGAAAATGATCGGCAGCGTCGCGCCACGCGCGTTGAGCTCGGCCTGCACGTCGAAGCCGCTGCTTTCGGGCATGCGCACGTCGAGCACGAGGCACGCGGGAACGTCGGGATCGAAGTGCGCGAGGAAATCGGCTGCGTTCGCGAAGCCCTCCGACTTCGCGCCCACCGATTCGAGCAGCCACGACAACGACGTGCGCATCCCGCTGTCGTCATCGACGATATATACGATCGGAGCGGGTGACGTCATGACTGCCTCCGTGCGCGGAAAGGGGACGGGTATCGACTGCGCGCGGTGCAGCGTCTTCCGTGTGTTTCGTGTGTTTCGTGACGACCGTCGACGATCTCGACGGAACACATCATAACCAGCGCAATTCTTGATGGAAACCCCTTGTTTCACCGATGTGAACGTGCTTGCCGACAATGCCCGCGCAACTAGGTGAAAACTTTAGCGCACGTGGCGGCAACGCCAGCGCGCGTGTCAATCGCGCGAATTTTCTTCCGATGCGGCGTGCCGTACGCTTCGTTCATCGGGCCGGCGAACGATCGCAACGATATCCGCGCTTCGACGTTTTCCGCTTCGCCCATCCATCGCAGGAGACATCATGTCAGGCCTTTCAAACGCATCGGCAGCAAGCGCCGACGCCGCGCGCCGGCAATTCCGTCAGGCGATGGCGCATCTCGGCGCGGCGGTGAACGTCGTGACCAGCGCGGGGCCGCACGGCCGTTGCGGCATCACCGCGAGCGCCGTGTGCTCGGTGACGGACGCGCCGCCGACGGTTCTCGTCTGCGTCAACCGGTCGAGTGCGATGCACGCGGCGTTCGCGCGCAACCGCAACGTGTGCATCAACGTGCTGCCGAGCGAGCACGAACTGCTCGCGCGCCATTTCGCGGGTTTCACCGGCCTGCCGATGGACGCGCGCTTCAGCCTGCCTTTATGGGACGAAGGCGCGCACGGCGTGCCGGTGCTGCGCGACGCGCTCGCGAGCCTGCAAGGCGTGATCGTCGAATCGAAGGAGGTCGGCTCGCATGCGGTGATGTTCGTCGAAGCAACCGCTATGCGCGTGCGCGACGACGGCGACGGCCTCATCTACTTCGGCCGCTCGTTTCATCGCGTCGCGCGGCCGGCGGGCTGACGCCGCGCCGCCGGCGAGCGCGCGCGGCTCAGCCCCGGTCCGCTGCGGCCAGCACCTGCGCGACGAGCGGATGCTGCTGCCCGCGATGCGACCGGATCGCATGAATCTCCTCGGTCACGCCTTCCGCGCGCCCGAGCCGCCGCAGCCCGCGCAGCAGCGCGACGTCGCCCGCGCCCGGCTCGCTCAGCGGAAACACGCCGAGGCCGCGCGCGGCGAACACGGCCATCAGCGCGCTGTCCTCGAACTCGCCGACGATCCGCGGCCGAATGCCGTGCGCGTCGAACCAGCGGTCGAGCCGCGAGCGCAGCGCCGCGTGCGCGGTCGGCAGCAGCACCGGCAAGTCGGCCAGGCACCGCGGAAAGCGGCCGCGCGCCGACGACGACACGATCGCCGTCGGCCCGTACCAGTCGACGGGCGATGCAACGATCCGCTCGCTCGTCAGCCGCAGGTTCGCGCGGCGCGGCGCCGGCTCGCCCGCGAGCACGAGATCGAGGCGATGCAGCGCGAGCTCGGCGAGCAGTGCCTCGTATTCGCCGTCGTGACAGAGCAGCCGCAGTGACGGCGCCGCGAGCGCGGGCTCGAGCACAGCGTGCGCGGTGAGCTTCGAGATGCCGTCGGTGAGCCCGACCGCGAGCCGCGCGCTCTCGCCGCGCGCCGCTTCGCGCACCTCGTCCTCGATGCGCTGCCCGATCCGGAAGATCTCCTCGGCGCGCGCGAACGCGGCCTGCCCCGCGTCCGTCATCGTCACGCCGCGCCCCGCCGGCTTCAGCAACGGGTGCCCGATCGATTTTTCCAGCTCGCGCACCTGCGCGCTGATCGTCTGCACCGCCATGTCGAGCCGCTCGGCCGCGCGGGCGAAGCCGCCTTCCTTCACGACGACCCAGAAGTAATACAGATGGCGAAAGTTCAGCATCGCGCCCTCTTGCGTTGTCATCGAAGTTTCGTAAAAACCGAACTATAAATCAGATTTCTACTGGTTTTTTCGAAACACGAAAGCGCCGATCATCACGGCTTCGACATTCGATTGGCGACCCGATCCGTTCCCCTCATGGACTACCTGCTGACCCTCGCCGCCGATCCCGCCGTCTGGGCCGCGCTCGTGACGCTCGTCGCGATGGAAATCGTGCTCGGCATCGACAACCTGATCTTCATCTCGATCCTGAGCAACAAGCTGCCGGAAGCGCAGCGCGCACGCGCGCAGCGTCTCGGCATCGGCCTCGCGCTGATTCTCCGTCTCGCGCTGCTCGGCACGCTCGCGTGGATCGCGCGGCTCACCGAACCGATGTTCACGCTGCTCGACCATGCGTTCTCGTGGCGCGATCTGATCCTGATTTCGGGCGGCCTGTTCCTCGTCTGGAAGGCGACGAAGGAGATGCACCACCACGTGTCGAATGACGGCGCGGACGAAGCCGGCTCGACGAACGCCGCCGGCCTGACGATGTGGGCCGCCGTCAGCCAGATCCTCGTGCTCGACATCGTGTTCTCGATCGACAGCATCGTCACCGCGGTCGGCATGACGACGCACATCCCGATCATGTTCGTCGCGGTGATCGCGGCCGTCACGGCGATGCTGTTCGCGGCCGGCCCGCTGTCGCGCTTCATCGACCGCAATCCGACGATCGTGATGCTCGCGCTGAGCTTCCTGATGGTGATCGGCATGACGCTGATCGCGGAAGGCTTCGGCTCGCACGTGCCGAAGGGCTACATCTACGCGGCGATGGCGTTCTCCGCGTTCGTCGAAGGGATGAACATGCTGGCGCGGCGCGCGAAGGCGAAGCGTGCGAAACGAATCGCCGCGAAGTGACGCGGCGCGGCGCGATGCGAAACGTTGCGCGGTCCGGCTCGTTCGCGCCGCGCGATGCGAAACGTTGCGCGGTCCGGCTCGTTCGCGCCGCGCGATGCGAAACGTCGCGCGGTCCGGTTCGGCCGGGCCGCGCAACGGGAAACGAAGCGCGGCTCGTCCGCGCGCCCTCGAAAGGAGCGGGACGATGAAATGCCCTGTTTGCGTGACGCCCGATCTGCTGACGACCGAACGGCAACCGATCGAGATCGACGACTGCCCGACGTGCCGCGGCGCATGGCTCGATCGCGGCGAACTCGACAAGCTGATCGCCCGGGCCGACGACGATGCGACCGAGCGTCGGCGCGCCGCGCTGCCCGCGCGCGACGAGCCGCCGAAATATCTCGACGGCCGGGACGGGCCGACCGACGACGCGTGACGCGCGGCGCGACCTGATCTAGAACGGGCAATCGGTAAACAGATCGAGCACCTGCGTGAAGAACGCCCTTGCCTGAGCGTCGTCGCGCAAATCGAGCCCGGCCGAATCGCCGCCATACACGCCGCTCGACTTCGGACGCGCATTCGCGTGGCGTCTCGCATATTCAACCGCTTCGCCGAGATCCGCCCGAAACCGCTCGACGACGCCCGGCTGCGTCTGCGGCCCGGTCACGCACATGTGCAGCGCGTCCGGATGCTGGAGCCCGTTGAAGCGCCAGCCGTGCTGCCGCATGCAGTCGTTCACGTGATAGATATCGAACGCATCCGACGTGAATGCGAAGCAGAACGTCGGCCTGCCGAGCACGCGCAGCTCCGGAATCGCATGAACGGCGGCCTGCATGTCGAACGCCGTGTCGAAAATCGGCAGCGCGCGGGCCAGATACCCTTCGCGCCCGAGGCTGCGCAACGCCGCCCACGTCGCGGCGATCAGGCCGCCCGAGCGGCTGCCGGCCAAACCGGGCGAGCCGTACACGCCGCCCACCCAGTCGGTCATCAGGTAGTACTGGTAGCGCCGAAAGCTCGCGTCGCGCCACGCGAGCACCGAGCCGCCCTTCGGTCCGTAGCCGTATTTGTGCGTGTCGGCCGAGATCGACGTGACGCCCGGCAAGCGGAAATCGAAAGCCGGAATGTCAGGATAACCAAGCGCCTCGCCCCAAGGCAGGATCCAGCCGCCGAGGCAGCCGTCGACGTGCAGCCACACGCGCTTGTCGACCGCGATGTCCGACAGCGCGGCGATCGGATCGATCGTTCCGTACGGGTAATTGCACGCCGAGCCGATGATCATCACAGTGTCGGCGTCGATCGCATCGCGTACGAAATCCACGTCGACCCGCATCGTCTGCGGATCGATCGGCGCAACGACCACGTCGAAGCCGAACAGATGCGCGGCCTTGCGAAACGCCGGATGCGCGGACGCCGGCCAGATCATCCGCGGCCGCACGATCCCGCGCTCGGCGCGCGCTTTCTCGCGATAGGCGAGCGTCGCATTCAAAATGCTCTCCGTGCCGCCGAGGCTCAGCACGCCGCATGCGCGACGCGCGCCGTCGTGCGCGGTCACCGCCTCGCCGTGCAACAGCGAGAGCGTCATCACGACGATCTCGCTTTCCATCCGGTTCATGCTCGGACACAGGTCGCGCTGCAGCGCGTTGACGTGACTGAATAGTCCGTACGCTTCGTTCAGGAACGCATAATGCTCGTGATCGCCGCAATACATCGTGCCCGAGCAGCGGCCGTGCTCCCATTTGCGGTCTTCGCGCGCGGCCATCGATCGAAGTTGCTCGAGCAGCCGCTCGCGCGGCATCCCGTGCTCCGGAAATCCATGCATTTCGCCGAATTCGGCAGCGTACGGATAAAGCTGCTTGATGCCTTCTTCGAGATCCATGACGTCCTCCTGTGCGATGCCGTTATCGACACGTGAAAACTCGCCGATGTCGATCGCATTTTCCATACTCGCGCATTGCCGTTCGAATTAAGGCTGCCTAATTAATCGCTTAAAAATTCTCTGGACGCGCCATTCAATCACGCTATGCTTCGATCTACATCCTAATAACAATCGGAACATGTCATGAAAAAATACGCATTGGCTTTCTTGTTGATGCTGTTTTCATCGATATCGGCAATGGCGGGCGCAATCATTCCGCCGGGCGGCACATTGGTCGCCGGGCAATACGTGATGTCGAACAACGGCAATTTCGCATTCGGCATCGACGCGGCCACCGGCAAACTCTATTTCCACTACAAGTTCCCGACGCGGGCGTGGGGCGCGAGCTCGGCGTCGCAACTCTTCGGCACGCAGCCGGAAGGCGCGCTCTACGTGGGCAAAGGCGATCGGCTCGTCATGCAGACCGACGGCAGGCTCGTGTTCTATTCCGGGAACGACGTCGTCTGGAGCAACTGGTATTTCGGTCCCGCGCCGACCCCGGGCTCCTATGCGGTCGTCGAGGATTTCGGCGTCGTCGCGATCTATCCGCCGCAAGGCGGCTACCCGTCGTTCGTCTGGCCGTTCGCACACATCACGCCGAACGACGGCGCGGTCAACACGGTCGTCGGCTATCCGTTCGGGATGAATTTCCCGGTGCTCAACGGGCGTCAGTCGCTGCAGATCTTCAACAACGTCACCTATTACCTGTGGAACAAGAGCTTCACGTCGGACAGCGTCGCGATGCAGCCCGACGGCAATCTCGTCGTCTACAACAAGGGGCAGGCCGTCTGGTCGACGGGAACGTCGGGCAATCCGGGCACCTACATGCTGTTGACGCCGGTCGGATTCGTGCTCGGCAAGCAATACAGCGGCATGCTCGCGAACGTGCCGTATCCGGTGTCCGTCGATCAATCGAGCCGCGCCAGCGGCCCGAACGATCCGAAGCCGAAGCCGGGCACGCCGCCGCCTCCATCGCTCAATCTGCCGATCAACGCGAGCTGGAAGTGCTATTACGTCAAGGACTGGCTCGTGTGCTTCGCACCCGGCTGAAGCACGTCCGATTGCGCATCGGCGGCCGCGCGCCGCCGGCGGAGCGGACATGCGCGCCGCAAGCGACGGGCGACGCCGGCCGCCGATCCGTTCGTTCGCCTAAGCGCGCTGCAATGCGCGGAAAATCGGCCGGTTGCGCTTGAACGCCTCGACGAATTGCGCCGACATCTCCGCGTAGACCGCCGCGTTCGCGCGATTCGGCTCATGGATGCTGCGAATCCGCACGCGCGCGCCGAACGCGTCGAAATCGAGCAAGCCGAGCCGCTGGAACGCGAGCAGCGCGGTTCCGACACACGTCGTGTATTGCGGCTGCTCGACCCGATGAACCGGCGCGTTCAACACGTCCGCGACGATCTGCGACCACGCGTCCGATTCCGCACCGCCGCCGTAGAACACGAAGTGCGAGAAGCGCCGTTTCGCGAACGCCTCGACGGGGCTGCGCAGCCAGCGCAGATTCATCGCGACGCCTTCGAGCACCGCGCGCGCGAGATGGCTGCGTGTCGCGTCGAGCCCGAGGTTGACGAAGCCGCCGCGCATCGATGCATCCGCGCACGGCGCGAGCGATCCGGCGAGCCACGGCATGAACATCACCCCGCCGCTGCCGGGCGGCGTCGCGTCGATCGCCATTTGCAGGCGTGCGAAGCAATCTTCGCGCGGCAGCGCGCCGAACGGATCGTCCGCATAGACCTGCTGCTCGATGAAGTGCTTCAATGCCGCGCCGCCGACGCCGTTTTCCGCCATCACGAAATACGTGTCCGGCACCGGGCTCGGCATGCTGAGAATCGCGTGACGGATATCGGTTCGCTTGAAGCGTACGTGCGCGATCATCACGCTCGAACTGCCGATCGACAGCGCCGCGTGCTCGCCCGCGAACGCGCGCGTGCCCATGCCGCCCGCTTGCGTGTCGTTCAGCCCCGCGACCACCAGCGTATCGCGCGACAAGCCGAGCTCGTCCGCCACGTCGGGCAGCACGCGGCCGACGATCGCGTCGACCGGCAGCAGTTCGGGGAGCTTGCCGGCGTCGATGCGCGAGTAATGGACGAGCCGCGGATCGTAGCGCGTCGCGTTCAGGCTGCGGTTGTCGATCGCGAGCGACATGAACGCCGTGCACTGATTCGCGCACGCGCGCCCCGTGAAGCGCAGATTCAGATAGTCCATCGGCTCGAGAAACGTCGCGGTGCGCGCATAGACGTCGGGCTTCGCGTACTTCAGATAACGCATGTGCGTAAGCGAAATCCCGCCTTCGACAGGCGGCAGCCCATGCACGCGCAGCCAGCGCCACTGCCGAAGCAGCGAATCGGCCCGCTTCGGATAATTCGCCAGGTCGCGCATCGCGCGCGGCGCGCCGCGCCGGTCGAGCCAGAGCATCATGTTCGCGACGGGCGCGCCGTCGGCGCCGATCGGCACGATCGACGAATACTGGCTGCTGCATGCGATCGCGAGCACGTCGCGCGGCGCCACGCCCGACGCATGCAGCGCGAGGCTGCACGCATGCTTGACCGCGCGCCAGACTTCGAGCGGGTCCTGTTCCGCGCCGCCGCCCGGCGCGGGCAGCGTCGCGACGGCCGCGCGCGCCGCCGCGACGACTCGCCCGTCGAGCGACACGACGGCGGCCTTGGGGCCGCTCGTCCCGAGATCGATTGCCAGCACGCAAGGCACGGTTTCCGTCATCGCACCTCCTTTCGTCGAGACGTCACGCCTCACGTCTGAAGAATAGTCGGCGATTCGCGTCGCGGCATGCAAGAGCGCCGCAGACAGTCCGCAAGCGCCGTTTGCGCATTCGAACTGAGCGGGACGACGGGCAGTCGCCCGTCGCGGCCGTGCGCGGCGCGCCCGAACGGCTGGTGCCGATCCTGATGACCGCGCTCGCGCTGCTGCCGCTCGCGGTCACGAGCGGCGCGGCCGGCAACGAGATCGAAGGGCCGATGGCAATCGTGATCCTCGGCGGGCTCGTCACGTCGACCGCGCTGAACCTGATCGTGCCGCCGACGCTCGCGCTGCGCCACGGGCGCTTCGACCGCGACGCGCGCGACGCGGCGCGGCGAGCCCGACGCGCCGCGCGAATGAGCGACGACGCGGATGATCCGATCCGCCTTCTGGCTTACGATGAATGCGTCGCCGGCCGCAGCGGCCGTTTTTGTTGTTTGTCATCGATGGACACGCACATGCACGCATGGCTTGCATCGATCAGCGCGCATCCGCACGTCGTTCTCGCCGTGGTATTCGCCGCCGCGTGCGCGGAGTCGGTCGCCGTCGTGGGCACGATCGTGCCCGCCGGCGCGATCATGTTCGTCGCGGGCGCGCTGATCGGCGCGGGCGCGCTCGACGGCTGGGTCACGCTCGGCATCGCCGCGCTCGGTGCGATCGCGGGCGACGGCCTCAGCTACGAGCTCGGACGGCGCTATCGCGCCGAAGTGCGCGCGTGGTCGCACGCGAAGGGACACCAAGCCGCGTGGACGCGCGGCGAACAGTTCGTGCAGCGGCACGGCGGCAAGAGCATCGCGCTCGCCCGCTTCTTCGCGCCGGTTCGCGCGATCGTGCCGCTCGTCGCCGGCGCCGCACGCATGGAGCGACGCCGGTTCTATCCGATCAACGTCGCGTCGGCGCTCGCGTGGGCGCCCGCGCACATCGCGCCCGGCATCGTGTTCGGCGCGTCCGCCGCGTTGGCCGAAGCGGTCAGCGCGCGCGCCGCCGTCATGCTGATCGTCGTCGCGGCGCTCGCCTGGGCGGTCGTCGCGCTCGTCCGGCTGACGATCCGGCGCGGCCTGCCGCTCGCCGGGAAGTTCGCCGAACGCCTCGCGCAACGCGTCGCCGCCCGCGCGACGCGCCGGTTTCCGCGCGCGGCGCAACGCATGCGGCGCGCGATCGGTTCAAGCGATCGCGAACTGCCGATGCTCGCCGCACTCGCGCTGCTTTTCGTCGGCAGCATATGGCTGTTCGCCGGCGTGCTGCAAGACATCGTCGCCAACGATCCGTTGATGCGCGCCGATACCGCGCTCTTCGCGTTCCTGCAGTCGCTGCGCACGGCGCCCGTCGATACGGTCATGGCCGCCGTCGCCGCGCTGAACGGCCGCGCCGCCGGCATCGCGGTCGCCGCCACAGTGCTGGCCTGGCTCGTCGCGCGACGCTGCTGGCGCACGGCCGTGTGGTGGGTCATCGTGATCGGCGTCGCGGTGGTGCTGACGCCCGCGCCCGGCACGATGTCGGGCGCCGCCGCGCCGCTCGCCTGGCGGCCGGGCCTTCCGCACGCGCCGCTGCCGGACGGGCAGGCGGCATTCGCCGCGCTGGCTTACTGCGGCCTCGGCTGGATGCTGGCGCGGCGGCAATCGTCCGCGTGGAGCAGCGGCGTCGCGGCGACGATCGCGTTGTGGATCGCGCTCGGCGGATTTGCCGATCTGTACCTCGGCCGGGCATGGCTCAGCGGGCTGCTCGGCGGCTGGAGCCTCGGGCTCGCCTGGTTCGCGGTGCTGGCCGGCACACATGCGTACCGGCGCATCGACGACGCCGTCTGGCCGACGACGCTCGCACCGCTCGTCGCCGGCGCGCTAGCGGTTGCCGGATGGTGGGCCGTTCCGGCGAACCTGCCGCCGCCCGACGCCGGCTGGGCCGATGCCCGTCCCGTCGCTTCGTTTACGCCGCAGCAATGGCTCGACGCCGGCTGGCGGCGGCTACCGGCGCGGCGCGCGGACCTTGGCGGCGAGCGCAACGAGCCGCTGCCGCTGCAATGGCCGGCGCAAGGGGCGCAGATCGCGCGCGATCTCGAGGAGGCGGGCTGGCGGGCGGCGCCCGCATGGTCGATGGACTCGGCGATGCGCCCGCTGCTGCCGCAGGTGCGGGCCGATCAGTTGCCGGTCCTGCCGAAATTCTCGGAAGGGGAAAGTTCGCGGCTCGCGTTCGTGCGCGTCGACCCGCAACACACGGCAAACCGGCTGGTGCTGCGCCTATGGCGCTCGCACTACGCCGTGCGCGACGCGGGGATCGACACGCCGCTCTGGTTCGGCGCGCTGTACGGCGAGACGCTGTACCGGCCGGTGCATCTGATGACGCTCGCCGCATCGCGCAATGTCGACGACACCGCGGACATCGCCGCGGCGCTGTCCGCCGCCGCGCGGACCGTGACGCATTCGGCGCGCGGCGATGACGGCAGCGTCCGGCGTGCGGTGCTGATTCTTCCCGCCGGGCTTGCCGCGCCGCTCGATGCGACGCCGGGCAGCGCTTCCGGCACGGCTTCCGGTGCGTCCGGCCCGCCATCGCACCGCGAATGAACCGCGCTTCGTCCCGCGCCGGATCGATCCGGATGACGAATAAACCGGCGCAGCGGCGTCAGCCTGCTTTCTTGACGGGCTTCTTGCTTGCCGCGGGCGCATGCGCGGGCTCCGCACGCAACAGGAACTGCACCGCATGATCGGCGAGCGCGTCGAAGCCGAGCGGCCCGTCCGGCTTGTACCATTGCGCGACCCAGTTCAGCGCGCCGAACATCAGCAGCCGATCGATCGGCGTCGGCGCGAGCCACTCGCCGGCGGCCCGCAAGCGCTCGATCACGCCATCCCACACCGCCTCGTAGCGGTCCTTCAGCTTCAGCACCTTCGCCTGCATCGATTCGTCGAGCGACTTCCACTCGTAGAGCAGCACCGGAATGAAATCGTGATCCGGCGACACCAGCGTCTTCAGGTGCGTGTGCACGAGCGCGCGGAACGCGTCGCGCGCGGGTAGGTTCTCGACGTCGAGCGCCTCGATCCGCGCAAGCGCGTTCGACATCCCCTGCTCCATCACCGCGACGAGAATGTCCTGTTTCGTCTTGAAATAGTAGAACCAGCTTCCCGCCTGCACGCCCGCCGCCGCGGCGATGTCGCGGACCGTCGTTCGCTCGTATCCCTGCGTGCGGAACAGCTTCGCGGACTTGATGATCAATTCGTCGCGCAGCGTCGCGCTCTCGCCCTTCACGGGACGCCCGCGTTTGCGCGTGGCCTGAGGTATGGCGCTCATAGAATCACAATGCGATGTTTCGAACCGGCATTCGCCGCCGCGAAACCGCGACGAAGCCGGAAATTCGAACGATTATCGGCGAGTTTCAAACGCTTGGAAAGTCGATCCGCCCGCATGCGCCGCCCGTTCGCCGAGCGCCCCGCCCTAATATTCGAGCTGCCGCGCCGCGAGATCCTTCATGATTTCCTCCGCGCCGCCGCCGATCATGTTGACCTTCACTTCGCGATAAATGCGCTCGGGCCGCGTGCCGCGCATGTAGCCCATGCCGCCCAGGATCTGCACGGCGGCGTCCGCGCAGAACTGCATCGTCTGCGTCGCGAAGTTCTTCAGCATGCAGATCGTCGCGACGAGCGTCGGCGCGCGCTTGTCGAGATGATCGATCTGCCACGCGCATTGTTCGAGCCACGCGCGCGTCGCGTCGATGCGCATCGCCATATCGACGAGCTTGTGCCGGATCACCTGGTGATCGACGACGCGCTGCCCGAAGGTCCGGCGCTGCCGCGCCCAGTCGAGCGCGTCTTCGTAGCAGACTTCCGCGAAGCCGAGCGCCGACGCGGCAAGGCTGAAGCGCTCCAGATTGAAGTTCTGCATGACGAGCGGAAAACCGCCGCCTTCCGGGCCGATCAGGTTCGCGGCCGGCACGCGGCAATCGTCGAAACGCAGATGCGCGGTGTCGGACGCCCACCAGCCCATCTTGTCGAGCGGCGTCTTCGACAAGCCCGGCGTATCGCCTTCAACGAGCAGCAGCGACAGGCCCTTCGCGCCCTGCGCGTGCGGATCGGTGCGCACCGCGACCGTGTAGTAGTCGGCGCGGATGCCCGATGTGATGAACACCTTCTCGCCGTTCACGACGTAATGGCCGCCGTCGCGCACCGCGCTCGTGCGCAGCGCGGCGACGTCCGAGCCGCCGCCCGGCTCGGTGATCGCGAGCGCCGAAATCTTGCGGCCCGCGAGAATGCCGGGCAGCACGCGCGCCTTCAGTTCGTCGCTGCCCGCGCGCACGATCGGCGGCGCGCCGATCGTGTGCGACATCAGCGAGCTGACGACGCCGCCCGCGCCGCAGTGCGCAAGCTCGATCGAGCAGATCAGCCGATGAAACATGTCGACATCCTCGACGCCGCCGTAAGCATCCGGAAAGCCGATGCCGATGAGGCCGATGCGCGCCGCCTTCTCGTACAGTTCGCGCGGAAACTCGCCCGCCTCGTCCCATTCGTTCACATACGGCGCGATCTCCTTCGCGACGAACCGGCGCAGCGTATCCTGCAATTCGATATGTTCCGGCCGGTAGTACGCCGGGTTCGGGATGGCACGTTGCATCGAGGTCTCCTGTCGGTATGCCGGGGTCGGTTGCATTCGTGCCGATTCTAGGAATGCGGAAAAAATAAATCAACCGATTGATTTATTAGATTCTCGGCGCTACGATGTGCGCACATTGCAACGACGACATTCGGGACACCCGATGAACACACTGCAAGGAAAGACCGTTTTCATCACCGGCGCTTCGCGCGGCATCGGGCTTGCAATCGGCAAGAAAGCGGCGAGTCTCGGCGCGAACGTCGTCATCGCCGCGAAGACCGCGGAAGCAAATCCGAAGCTGCCCGGCACGATCTACAGCGCGGCGGCCGAGATCGAAGCGGCGGGCGGCGCATGCCTGCCGCTTCAGGTCGACATCCGCGACGAGGCGCAGATCGCCGATGCGCTCGCGCGCGCGGCCGAGCGTTTCGGCGGCATCGACGCACTCGTCAACAACGCGAGCGCGATCAGCCTGACCGACACGCCGAACACGCCGATGAAGCGCTTCGACCTGATGTTCGACGTCAACGTCCGCGGCACGTTCGCATGCACGCAAGCGGCGCTGCCTTATCTGAAGCAGTCCGCGCAACGCGGCGGCAACCCGCACGTGCTGACGCTGTCGCCGCCGCCGAATCTCGATCCGAAATGGTTCGCGCCGCACGTCGCCTACACGATCGCGAAATACGGGATGAGCCTGTGCGTGCTCGGCCACGCGGAGGAATTCCGCACGCACGGCATCGCGGTCAACGCGCTGTGGCCGCGCACGGTGATCCATACGGCGGCGCTCCGGATGATTCCCGGCATTGCGCCCGCGATCTGCCGCACGCCCGAGATCGTCGCCGATGCGGCCGCGCACGTGCTGTCGCTCGACGCGCGCACGCATACGGGGCGCTTCTTCATCGACGAGCAGGCGCTCGCGGACGCAGGCGTCACCGACCTGTCGCGCTACGCGGTCGTGCCGGGCACCACGACGTTTCCGAACGATCTGTTTCTCGACTGACGGAAAACACCACATGGGATATCGCTCACAGCTTCGCGCGGGCAGCTTCGACGGCAAGATCGCGCTCGTCACCGGCGGCGGCAGCGGCATCGGCCGCTGCTGCGCGCATGAGCTCGCGTCGCTCGGCGCGCACGTCGTGCTGCTCGGACGCAACGCCGACAAGCTCGCGAACGTGTCGGCCGAAATTCACGAAGATGGCGGGCGCACGGACGCGATCGCATGCGACATCCGCGACGAAGATGGGGTGCGGCAAGCAATCGCGCAGATCGTCGAGCGGCACGGCCGCGTCGATCTGCTCGTCAACAACGCAGGCGGCCAGTTCCCCGCGCCGCTCGAACAGATCAGCGCGAAAGGCTGGCAGGCGGTGCTCAACACGAACCTGCTCGGCGGCTTTCTGGTCGCGCGCGAGTGCTACGTGCAATCGATGAAGCCGCGCAAGGCGGGCGCGATCGTCAACATCATCGCCGACATGTGGCACGGGATGACCGGCATGGGCCACAGCGGCGCCGCGCGCGCCGGCATGCTGAACTTCACCGAGACGGCCGCCGCCGAATGGGCGCCCGTTCGCGTGAACGCGGTCGCGCCCGGCTGGATCGCGTCGAGCGGCATGGACACCTATCCGGACGCAGTCAAGCCGATGTTGCGCGCGCTGCCGAAGATGGTGCCGCTCGGCCGTATCGGCAACGAAGCCGAAGTGTCGGCGGCGATCGCGTTCCTGTTGTCGGACGCCGCGTCGTTCGTCAGCGGCGCGTGCCTGCGCGTCGACGGCGGCGCACCGAACGCGCGCCGCCATTTCCCGATGCAGCCCGTCGATGCGAACGCGCCGTTCGACGGCTTCCATCGCGCGATCGCGCCCGAACTCTTCAAGCGCTGACATGCCGATCTTCGATTCCCGTCTCGACACCGCGAGCGCCGCGTTCCGCGACAACGCGGACCACATGCGCGCGCAGATCGCGCAGTTGCAGGCGCTGCACGCGCGCGCCGCGAGCGAATCGGCGAAGGCCGGTCCGCGTTTCGAGAAACGCGGGCAGTTGCTGCCGCGCGAGCGGCTCGCGCTGCTCGTCGACGCCGGCGCGCCGTTCCTCGAGCTCGCGTCGCTCGCCGGCTATCTCGTCGGCGAAAGCGATCCGGACAAGTCGGTGCCGGGCGCGGGTCTCATCGGCGGCATCGGCTACGTGAGCGGCACGCGCTGCATGATCGTCGCCGCCGATTCGGGCATCGACGCGGGCGCGCTGCAACCGATGGGCCTCGAAAAATTCCAGCGGCTGCAACGGATCGCGCTCGACAACCGGCTGCCGTTCGTGCATCTCGTCGAATCGGCGGGCGCGAACCTGATGCAATACCGCGTCGAGGAATTCATCCACGGCGGCCGCCATTTCTTCCAGCTCGCGAAGCTCTCCGCCGCTGGCATCCCGGTGCTCACGCTCGTGCACGGCTCGTCGACCGCGGGCGGCGCCTACATGCCTGGGCTGTCCGATTACGTCGTGATGGTTCGCGACCGCGCGAAGGCGTTCCTCGCCGGCCCGCCGCTCCTGAAAGCCGCAACGGGCGAGATCGCGACCGACGAGGAACTCGGCGGCGCGACGATGCACGCGACCGTGTCGGGGCTCGCCGAATACGTCGCGGACGACGACGCCGACGGCATCCGGATCCTGCGCGAGCTCGTCGACAAGCTCGGCTGGCGCGAACGCGAAACGGCGCTGCCCGTCGGCGCGGACCCCGCGCTCGATCCGGAAGGACTGCTCGGCATTCTGCCGCGCGACGGCAAGAAGCCCGTCGACATGCACGAGGTGATCGCGCGGCTCGTCGACGGATCGGATTTTCTGGCGTTCCAACCATCGTACGGGCCGGCCACCGTCTGCGTGCACGCGCGCATCCACGGCATGCCCGTCGGCATCGTGACGAACAACGGCCCGCTCGATCCGGCCGGCGCGACCAAGGCGACGCACTTCATCCAGGCGTGCTGCCAGAGCGACGTGGCGCTCGTCTATCTGCAGAACACGACGGGCTTCATCGTCGGCAAGGCGTCCGAACGCGCGGGGATGATCAAGCACGGCGCGAAGATGATCCAGGCGGTATCGAACGCGACCGTCCCGCAGATCACGATCCTGTGCGGCGCCTCGTTCGGCGCCGGCAATTACGGGATGTGCGGACGCGGCTTCGATCCGGCGTTCGTGTTCTCGTGGCCGAACGCGCGCACCGCCGTGATGGGCGCGGAGCAGGCCGCGCTCACGATGGCGATCGTGATGGAAGGCGCGGCGCGCGCGAAAGGCGTCGATCCGGACCGTGCGCGCATCGACGCGCTGCGCGAGAAGATCGTCGCGAACTTCGAGCGCCAGACCCACGCGTTCTATACGTCGGGCCGCATGCTCGACGACGGCGTCATCGATCCGCGCGACACGCGCCGCGTGGTCGCGATGACGCTCGCCGTCTGCCGCGACGGCCACAACAAGACCGTCCAGCCGCTCACGTTCGGCGTCGCCCGCCCCTGATCTGGAGACATCATGCACTTCACCGAAGAACACGCCGCCATCGCGCGCACCGTCAAGCGCTTCATCGAGCAGGAGGTCAATCCGTACGTCGACGAATGGGAAGAAGCCGGCATCTTTCCCGCGCACGACGTGTTCAGGAAGCTCGGCGCGCTCGGCATGCTCGGCCTGAGCAAGCCCGCCGCGTTCGGCGGCGGCGAGCTCGACTACAGCTACGAACTCGTAATGGCCGAGGCGCTCGGCGTATGCGCGGCGGGCGGCGTGCCGCTCGCGATCGGCGTGCAGACGAACATGGCGACGCCCGCGCTCGCGCGCTTCGGCTCCGATGCATTGCGCGCCGAGTTCCTCGCGCCCGCGATCGCGGGCGAGCAGGTGTCGTGCATCGGCGTATCCGAACCGGGCGCGGGCTCCGACGTCGCGTCGATCCGCACGACCGCGCGCAAGGACGGCGACGACTACGTGATCAGCGGGACGAAGCTCTGGATCACGAACGGTACGCAGGCGGACTGGATGTGCTGCCTCGCGAATACGTCGGACGGCCCGGCGCATCGGAACAAGTCGCTGATCGTCGTGCCGCTGAAATCGAAAGGCGTGCACATCGAGAAGAAGATCCGCAAGATCGGCATGCATTCGTCGGACACCGCGCAGATCTTCTTCGACGACGTCCGCGTGCCGCGCCGCAATCTGATCGGAGAGGAAGGCCAGGGCTTCACGTACCAGATGCTGCAATTTCAGGAAGAGCGGCTCTACGGCGCCGCGGCCGCGCTCGTCGTGCTCGATCGTTCGATCGACGAAACGATCGACTACACGCGGCAGCGCAAGATCTTCGGGCGGCCGGTGCTCGATCACCAGGTCGTTCACTATCGGCTCGCCGAGTTGAAGACCGAAGTCGAGGCGCTGCGCGCGCTCACCTATCGCGCGACCGAGCTTTACGTGCAAGGCGGCGACGTGACGACGCTCGCGTCGATGGCGAAGCTGAAGGCGGGACGCCTCGCGCGCGAAGTGACCGACAGTTGTTTGCAGTTCTGGGGCGGCATGGGCTTCGCGTGGGAATCGAGCATCTCGCGGACTTATCGCGACACGCGGTTGTTCTCGATCGGCGGCGGCGCGGACGAAGTAATGCTCGGCATCATCTGCAAGAAGCTCGGCACGCTGCCGCGGGAGTGACGCGCGATGACCGAGACGACTTCCCCGACGCTCGCGCCGCTGCACATCACGCGAGCGGACGGCATCGTGTTCGCGACGCTGAATCGGCCGGCCAAGCGCAACGCGCTGACCGACGATCTCGTCGCGGCGCTCGACGCCGAATGCGAACGCACCGCCGCCGATGACGGCGTGCGCGCGTTCGTGCTGCGCGGCGCGGGCGGCGTGTTCTGCGCAGGCGGCGACTTCGGCGGCTTCAAGACGATGATGCGCGAGCCGGCGTCCGCCGATGAGATCGATCCGATCGCGGCGTCGAACCGCCGGTTCGGCGCGCTGCTCGACAAGCTCGCGGCGCTGCCGATGCCGACGCTCGCCGTGATCGAAGGCGCGGCGATGGGCGGCGGCTGCGGACTCGCCGCCGCGTGCGACCGCGTGCTGATGGCGGACGATGCATATCTGTCGATGCCGGAGACGTCGCTCGGGCTGCCGCCCGCGCAGATCGCGCCGTTCATCGTCGCGCGCGCGGGCGCGGTGCGCGGCCGCTGGCTGATGCTGACGGGCCGCAGGCTCTCGGCCGCCGACGCGCTGCATGCGGGCCTCGTCGACGAAACCGCGAGCGCCGACGGCATCGACTTGCTGCTGCGCGGCGAGCTCGCGCGCGTGCTCGCATGCGAACCGGCCGCGCAGCGCGCGACGAAGCGGATCGTCGCCGATGCGCTGCGCCGCGAGCGCGGCGCCGTCCTCGACGCGGCCGCGAGCGAATTCGCCGCCGCGCTGCGCTCGGGCGCCGTCGCTGAAGGGCTCGCCGCGTTGACCGACAGGCGCGCGCCTCGCTGGGCGAGCGACGCGCCGGCGCTGCCGGAGATGCCATGAGCGAACGCCGCTTCACCCGACTCCTGATTGCGAATCGCGGCGAGATCGCGGTGCGCATCGCGCGCACCGCGCGGCGGCTCGGCATCGCGACCGTCGCGGTCTACTCCGGCGCGGACGCGCGCAGCCCGCATGCCGGTGCATGCGACGCGGCGGTGTCGATCGGCGGCGCGACGCCCGCCGAATCGTACCTGTCGATCGACAAGCTGATCGACGCCGCATTGAAGAGCGGCGCGCAGGCGATCCATCCGGGCTACGGCTTCCTGTCCGAGAACGCGGCGTTCGCCCGGCGCATCACCGATGCCGGCCTCGTGTTCGTCGGCCCGCGCGCCGACGCGATCGACGCGATGGGCGACAAGGCGCGCGCGCGCCGCCGGATGGCCGCGGCCGGCATCCCCGTCGTGCCAGGCTACGACGGCAACGACCCGAGCGAAGCGCGCATTCTTGCGGAGGCCGAACGAATCGGCTTTCCGGTGATGCTGAAGGCGGCGGCGGGCGGCGGCGGACGCGGCATGCGCCGCGTCGATACGCGCGACGCGCTGCCCGCCGCGCTGAAGCTCGCGGTGTCCGAAGCGCAGAAAGCGTTCGGCGACGGCCGGATGATCGTCGAGCGCGTGGTGATCGAGCCGCGTCACGTCGAAGTGCAGGTGTTCGCCGACGCGCACGGCCACGTCGTTCATCTCGGCGAGCGCGACTGCTCGGTGCAGCGCCGGCATCAGAAGATCGTCGAGGAAGCGCCGTCGCCCGCGGTCGACGCCGCATTGCGCGCGCGGCTCGGCGCGACGGCCGTGGCCGTCGCGCGCGAGATCGGCTACGTCGGCGCGGGCACCGTCGAGTTCCTGCTCGATCGCGACGGTCAGTTCTACTTCATGGAGATGAACACGCGGCTGCAGGTCGAGCATCCAGTGACCGAGCTGATCACCGGACAGGATCTCGTCGAATGGCAACTGCGCGTCGCGCGCGGCGAAGCGTTGCCGCTCGCTCAGCAGGAGGTTCGTCTCGACGGCCACGCGATCGAAGTGCGTCTCTGCGCGGAAGATCCCGCCGACGATTTCCTGCCGCGCACGGGCGACGTGCTGCTGTGGCGGCCGGGCCGTCACGCACGCTGCGACCACGCGCTCGCCGACGGCATCGCGATCAGTTCGTTCTACGACTCGATGCTCGGCAAGCTGATCGCGCATGGCGGCACGCGCGCGGAAGCGATCGACCGGCTCGCGAACGCGCTCGACGACACGGTGCTGCTCGGCGTGCCGAGCAATCGCGCGTTTCTTGCGCGCGTGCTCAGGCATCCGTCGTTCGTCGACGGTCGCACCGTGTCGACCGCGTTCATTGCGCAGCATTTTCCCGGCAACGACAGCCGCCGCTTCGCGCCGACGGACGCTGCGTGGGCCGTCGCCGCATGGCTGTCGGTCGCCGCCGTCGACCGCGCCGACGCGACGCCGCTCGCGTGGCGCGGCTGGCGCAGCGGCGCGCCGCTGCCGGTGCCGTACCGGCTGTCGTGGGTGGGCTCCGGCGGCGAGCGTCCCGATGCGCGGCGCGGCAGCGTGACGATCGATCGGCGCAGCATCGTCGTGCATGCGCACGATCGCTCGCCGCTCGCGCTCGAATGCGCGCCGCCTGCGCATCCGGGCGCATCGTCGTCGGTCGCGCTCGACGGCCGCATGCTCGATTACTGCTTCGCGATCGCGCACGGCCGCCTGTGGCTGCAACTCGACGGCATCGATTACGCGTTCGCGATCCACAACCGCGAAGGCAAGGCAGGCGCCGACGCCGCCGACAGCGACGGCGTGCTGCGCGCGCCGATGAACGGCCGCGTGATCGCGGTCGACATCGGCGAAGGCGCGACGGTCGCGGCCGGGCAAACCGTCATGGTGCTCGAAGCAATGAAGATGGAGCACGCGATCGTCGCGCCGTTCGCGGGGCGGGTCGCGTCGCTCGGCACGCGCGCGGGCGAGCAGGTCGCGCCCGGCCAGGTGCTCGCGCAACTCGAGCCGCAAGCCGGCTGAACGCGGCCGGCATCCGAAACAAGGAGATTATTCGATGAGCAATCCGGTCGTCATCACGTGCGCGCTGAACGGCATCTTCACGGACCCGAAGCAGTTCAACGTGCCCGTCACGCCCGAGCAGATGGCGCGCGAAGCGAAAGGCGCATACGACGCCGGCGCGTCGTGCATGCACGTGCACTTCCGCCGGCAGGAGGCGGACAAGGGGCACCTGCCGTCGTGGGACCCGCGGCTCGCGGCCGAGATCGCGCAGGCGATCCGCGAGGCGTGCCCCGGCGTGATCTTCAATCAGTCGACGGGCATCGTCGGGCCGAACGTCGACGGCCCGCTCGCGTGCATCCGGTCGATCCGCCCGGAGATCGCCGCATGCAACGCAGGCTCGCTCAACTATCTGAAGGTGAAGGCCGACGGCGCATGGGCGTGGCCGCCGATGCTGTTCGACAATCCGGTCGACAAGGTCGCGTCGTTCCTGAAGACGATGGCCGAGACGGGCGCGGTGCCCGAATTCGAATGCTTCGACACCGGCATCGTCCGCTGCATCGACGTGTACGCGCGCGCCGGATTGTTCGCGGGACGATCCAACTACAACTTCGTGATGGGCGTCGAGTCGGGGATGCCCGCCGATCCCGAGCTGCTGCCGATCCTGATCCGGCTGCTGCGTCCGGACTCGACGTGGCAAGTCACCGCGATCGGCCGCGCGAACATCTGGGCGCTGCATCGGCGCACGGCCGAGCTCGGCGGGCAATTGCGGACCGGTCTCGAAGACACATTCTATCTGCCGGACGGCGCGCGCGCGACGTCGAACGCACAGCTCGTCGATGCGATCGCGACGGTCGCGCGCGAAGCCGGGCGGGAGATCGCGTCGCCGCAAGAAGCGCGGCGGATGCTCGGCACGCGCGCCGAGGCGGCATCGCATGCGTGATCGGATGAAAGCGCGATCGGATGGATGCTCGATTGCAGTGGCCGCGCCGGCCGCTTGCGCGGCCGGCGTACCGCGGACACTGCGGAGGTTGTAGCGAAGCGCCGACGAGCGCGAGACTTGCATCCGCCGTAACGCAAGCCGATGCATTCGCGCTTGGTCTGCGCCTGGAAACGCGACGCGTGTGCGTGCATCACGCATCACGCACTGCGCGTCGAACGTGAAAGGTGAGAATTTTCGGGAGGCCAGCGACGCCGTCCCGAACCGACGAAAACCGGCGCACGTCGGCGCTGTTCGAATGCACCGGGCCGCCACATCACAACGAACCGAGACCGCGGCCGCCGCACGCGCCCGGCGCTCGCCAGGAGACGACATTGACCCCGATCGCCCCGGACAACCTGCCGCTCGAACGCCTTCAGCATTGGGAACGCGCGCGCGCCGACGACATCTGGCTCGTCCAGCCGACAGGCGGCGGCGAAGCCCGCCGCTTCACGTGGCGCGAGGCGGTCAACGAAGCGCGCCGCGTCGCCGCGTATCTGCGCGCGCTCGACCTGCCGCGCGGCTCGAACATCGCGATCCTGTCGAAGAACTGCGCGCACTGGATCCTCGCCGATTTCGCGATCTGGCTGAGCGGCCACGTGTCGGTGCCGCTCTATCCGACGCTCGGCGCCGAATCGATCCGGCAAGTCCTCACGCACAGCGAAGCGGCGGCGCTGTTCGTCGGCAAGCTCGATGCGTGGGAGCACATGCGCGCGGGCGTGCCGTCGCACGTGCGATGCATCGGCCTGCCTTATCCATCCGACGCGCAGTTCGACGGCGCGAGATGGGACGACATCGTCCGCGACACCGCGCCGCTCGCGGACCATGTGACGCGCGCCGCCGACGAGCTCGCGACGATCGTCTACACGTCGGGCACGACGGGCGATCCGAAGGGCGTGATGCTGACGTTCGGCGCGCTCGGGTGGTGCGTCGAGCCGGTCTTCGATCTGATCGCGCTCGGGCCCGACGACCGGATGATC
The DNA here is from genome assembly GCF_001523835.1 of Burkholderia sp. ABCPW 14. Lineage (NCBI taxonomy): Bacteria > Pseudomonadati > Pseudomonadota > Betaproteobacteria > Burkholderiales > Burkholderiaceae > Burkholderia > Burkholderia sp. ABCPW 14. Next base: position 42,700 of record NZ_LOVS01000021.1, read on the forward strand.
TCGTACCTGCCGCTGTCGCACGTCGCCGAGCGCGGCTATGTCGAGATGCTGTCTGTGCGCACCGGATTCACCGTCCATTTCAGCGAATCGCTCGACACGTTCTTAGCCGATCTGCAACGCGCGCGGCCGACATTCTTCATCTCGGTGCCGCGGCTCTGGGCGAAGTTCCGGCACGCGGTCGCGAGCCGCCTGCCGCCCGGCCCGATTCCCGATGCGATGAAGCCGATGATCCTGCAGCAGCTCGGCCTCGATCAGGTTCGCCTCGCCGCGAGCGCGGCCGCGGCGATCGAGCCCGCGCTGCTGACCTGGTATCGCGATCTCGGGCTCGAATTGCTCGAAGGCTACGGGATGAGCGAAGTGTGCGGCGTGTCGCATTCGTGCCGGCAGCACGACATGCGGCCCGGCTACGTCGGCACGCCGGTGCGCGGCGTCGAGAGCCGCCTCGCCGACACCGGCGAGATCGAGATCCGCTCGCCGGGCAACACGATCGGCTATTACAAGCGCCCGGACCTGACAGCCGCGCTCTTCACGCCGGACGGCTTCGTGCGCAGCGGCGACAAGGGCGAGCTCGACGACGCGGGCCGCCTCAAGATCACCGGGCGCGTGAAGGAGATCTTCAAGACGAGCAAGGGCAAGTACGTCGCGCCGTCGCCGATCGAGAGCCGGCTGACGATGCATCCGTTCGTCGACGCGTGCTGTGTCGTCGGCGCGGGGCTGTCGCAGCCGTGCGCGCTCGTGTCGCTGTCCGACGAGGGCCGCCGGCTCGACGGCAACGGCCGGCGCGCGGCGCTCGTGACGTCGCTCGGCGAGCATCTCGAACGCGTCAACGCGAGCCTCGACGATCACGAGAAGCTGCGCTTCGTCGTGGTGGTCGATTCGATCTGGAACGAGACGAGCGGCTTCGTGACGCCGACGTTCAAGGTGCGCAGGAATCGCGTCGAAGAGCGATATGCGCCGTTTCTCGACGCGTGGGACGCGCGAGGGACGGCGGTCGTGTGGGAGTCCGAAGCGGCGTGATCGACGCCGCTTCGTCACGGCATCGCTCGATGACAAAAGGCGCGCCGCTCGGCGCGCCTTCTTCTTTCCGATCTGACGGTGTGTCGCGGTCGTGAGCCGCGCTCAATGCGATCGTCTTCGTTTCCGCTTCCGTCAACCCGCATCGGCCGCCATCCGCATCGACGCCGCGCGCCGTCGCGCGACTATCAGTGCTTCGAATAAGGACAGCGAATCAGCTTGCCGATCGCATTCGACAGCAGATCCTCGGTTCCCTTCAGCGAATCCGCGAGCACCGAATCGATCGGGAACACCATTTCGGCCGCGATGTTGCCCTGCACGATTCGCACGAGTTTGTCGAGCGCGACCGCGACCGGATCGGCGGGCGGCTCGGCCGTCGCGATGTCGATCAGGTGCGTGTCGACGTTCTTCTGATTCATCAGACGCCGCAGGAGGATCGTGTTCTGGTTGCGCACCGACGTCGTCCAGATCGACAGCACGACCGTGTACACGTTCTTCCATTCGTCGTCGCCGAGTTCCTGCTTCCAGCGCTTGATCAGCGCTTCGACGCCGGCCACCTGCGCTTCGGCTGCGCACTGCATGTTGATCTTGACTGCATCGGCGACGCCGGCGGAAAACCGCTCGTAGCTTTCGACGCTGAAGCGCGTTTCGACGACCGACTGCGCGATGAAAGGAATCCCGGCTTCGAGAATGCGTGCGCTCGCCGCTCGCGCATGGGCCGGAAACTCGGCGGCGTTGAGATACCGCAACGCGTTCTTCAGCGTCTCGCCGAATGCTTCGAGCGGCTTCACCCATTCGATCGATTCGGGCTGCTTCAGATACGGCGCGATGACCACGTAGATGCCGAGCGGCGTGTGGCTGATCGACTTCACCAGTTCGCATCAGCCCGTTCCATTTGTCAGTGCCGTGCATCGTGTTCGGCGACGACCTCGCGCGGCTCGGCGTGCCGCGCTACCGCCGGCTGATCGGCGGCGAGAAAACGGGGCTCGTACCGACGGGTTTCAGCATTGGGCTGGCCCCCGCGAAAAACCGGACACGGGGTAGCGCTTAAATTATGAGGTAGTCTTCTGCCTATGTTTAAGCCCAGTCAAAACGTAAAACCTGTCGAAGTTCTGACCCAGCCGGAGCAGCGCCGCCGGCGTTCTGTCGAAGAGAAGCTCGCGATAGTGCGCGAGACTTTCGAGCCCGGCGCCACGGTTTCGGGGGTTGCCCGTCGCCATCAGGTGAACGCCAATCAGGTCTTCGCCTGGCGCAAGCTCTATCAGGATGGAAGCCTGACGGCGGTCAGTGCCGGCGAACAGGTGGTCCCGGCATCGGACCTGGCCGAAGCGATGAAGCAGATTTGCGAACTTCAGCGGCTGCTGGGCAAAAACGATGGAAGTAGAAATTCTCCGTGAAGCAGTGGAGTACGGTCGAGCAAAAAAGTTGATTGCGCGCTCACCATTGCTGCCGGGGGACGACCGTTGAAGTCGGTCTGTGAAGTCCTGGGTGTGTCGCGCTCGAATCTCACGGTCAAATCGAAGCGCCCCGCTGAATGGGTCGACCGGCGCAAGACGCCCGTTCTGGATGACATTCCGCTCGTCATCGAACTGCGCGAATTGGTCGCCGACCTGCCCACGTATGGCTACCGGCGCGCATGGGCGCTATTGAGGCGAAGCCGGGACGCGCTGGGCCAACCGCGTGTCAATGCAAAGCGGGTGTATCGCGTCATGCGTCGCCACGGCCTGCTGCTCGAACGCCGACCTCGCCATGCCCCGTCTACGCGCCGGCACGACGGCAAGGTCGCGGTGGACAGAAGCAACGTCCGCTGGTGCTCAGACGGTTTCGAATTCCGCTGCGACGATGGCGCCCCCTTGCGCGTCGTCTTTGCACTGGACTGCTGCGACCGGGAAGCCATGAGTTGGGCCGCGACCACTGGCGGTTACACCGGCGACATGGTGCGCGACGTGATGCTTCAGGCGGTCGAAAACCGTTTCGCCGGTGCGTTGAAGGCTGACAGCGAAATCGAGTGGCTGAGCGACAACGGTTCCTGCTACATTGCCGACGAGACGCTGACGTTCTCGCGGAAAATCGGCCTGAGGCCGGTCACGACACCCGTCAGAAGTCCGCAGAGCAACGGGAATGGCCGAGAGCTTCGTCAAAACGATGAAGCGTGATTACGTTTCGTGGATGCCCAAGCCCGACGCCAGAACGGCGCTGCAGAATCTGGCCATTGCGTTCGGCCACTACAACGAGTCGCATCCGCACAGTGCCCTGAAATACCGCTCGCCACGCGAGTTTCGCCAGCAAGCAAATTCTCCAACCTAAGCGTGACCGCGTGTCCCGTCATGCAGGGGCAAGTCCATCAGATCGCCACCCGGAAAATACAGGCTGAGCATCCCGCGCTTTTTCAGAGCCACGTTTTACTCGCCGGCATTCGTCACCCGGTAGTCGGGCTTCTTGCGCTTGCCACGCTCGCCCGACTTCAGTCTGGCCTTGTAGGGTATGGCAACGGATCCGCCTTCTTTATGATCCGGCGGTCCTATCTCAGGCCGCCCCTTCTTGCAATACCCCTTCCGAACAAAGCCTCACCGATCAACGTCAGGGTTGCAAAAACGGGGGCAACCATAGATTTACATCACGCGTTCAGGTAAGTAACGGCGCTTCGTGCTTAGCCTAAAGAAGCCATTACAACTTAGTCGCGGCGTGCCCGGCCAGAGCATATCTCAATTTGACACAAGTCCAAATATTTGGACTGGCCCTTATATAGACGGGCTATTACGCTCCCAATTCGCTCGAAAGCGAACGGTGTGGCTCCAGTTCTTGAGGAAGTTCGGAAAACCTCGGTCAGCGATGAAATCGATCGCACGAGTGCAAAATAACGAGACAATCAAGTCTGGACGTGCAATAGCCATCGCTTTCGACCATCTGTCAATCAGGGGAACGAACATGCGCACCAGACCTACATCCGGCAATTCCATGATCATGAATCATTATGCCCACGGCTACGTGCTTATGCCGATCCTGAATTGTCTAGTTAGGAGAGGTGTATTCGCAGCGATTCGGGATCGAGGATGTATCTCTCTGCCCGAACTGATCGAGTCGTTCGGCGCGGTGCCCGGGTATTTCAGCATCGCGCTGCGCATCGGCGAAGCGGTCGGCCTCGTTAAATGCGATGACGAAGTCGTCGAATGGGTGTCGGACGTACCGTTCAATGACGAACTCCACAAACTCGATCCGGCGCTGTTCGCACTCTATTCGATCGATCCCGTCGACTACCTGACCCGGACGACGGTTGCACGCTGTTCATTCGCGATCGACCAGGTCGAATGCCGATGGACCGGGATTGGCAGCGATTGGTTGCGAGAATTCGCCGACGGTATTGTGGTGATTCCAATTCTGGTCGGGCTTAATCAACTCGATCGCACAACCAGTCCAAACTTGAGCGAAGTTGACCTTCGTACGCTTAGCAACGTCGCCGCGAACGAGGTACAACGCCTGTTCGAATTGCTCGGCTGGGCCAATGGCGTGCAAAGTGGGATGATGCGACTCACCGATATTGGCCGATGGGTGTACAGAAACGCTCTGAATTATTCGTTGGGTCTGTCGTATCGGAAACTCCTGAATCGTATCGATGATCTGGTGTTCGGAGATCCAAAATCGATTTTCGAAAGGCTCGACGAATTCGAAGGACATGTGGATCGCACACTTAACGTGCTCGCCAGTGGTTCAATGCACAAGACCTATTTCAGGGCCGTTTCGGATACAGTGGTGCGTCTGTTTCAACATGAACGGTATGACGAGCAGCCCGCTTACATCGTCGACACGGGTTGCGGCGATGGCTCGCTTCTGGCCGAGCTCTATCAACGAATTTGCCAAGACTCACCGCGCGGTCGGGTGCTCTCATCCTATCCGCTCACGATGATCGGCGTGGACTATAACGATGCGGCGCTCGTCGCTACCCGACAACGGCTCTCCGAGCATGCAATCCCACATCTGACACTGCACGGTGACGTCGGGGATCCAGCAAACATTCGCACTGCCCTGCGAGACAATGGTATAGACCTCACGCAACCGCTCCTCCACGTACGCTCTTTTCTCGATCACGACCGGCCCTACCATGCACCAGTCGTGTCACCAAACAACCCCACGTTTGTCCCTTCTAGCCTGCACACAACACGCGCTGGTGCGATCTTGTCCGCTCGCGACGTGCAAAACAGCCTAATCGAACATCTGACCAAATGGCGGCATGCGCTTGGTGAACGTGACGAACTTATCGTGCTAGAGGTACATGCCCTCAACGCTCGCCGTGCGTTCGAATCGAAACACAACAGTATCAGTCTCCACTTCGACCCACTTCAAGCGCTGACGGGCCAGTTACTGGTGTCCGCAAAGGCATTCTTTTACGCAACTGCTGCAGCAGGGCTGCGCACCTCGGAGCTCAACAGGTTCCCCGAGCGCGAAGCACTCACACGCATTTCGTTCCAACGGATGCAACCCGTCGCGTACCGGATCCGGTTCGCGACTGCAGACGATGGCCCCGCACTCGCGGATCTCGCAGCAGTGCAACTGAAGCTGTCACTCGTCAATGCAACTATGCTAGTTGAGCGACGGCTCCATGAATTCCCGGAAGGACAATTCGTCGTCGAAACCGACGATCATAGTGCAACGATATGTGCGGTGGCATATGTAAACCGTATCAATGCCGCTCCGTCCGTGCCAGTGCTCAACGACGCCATTGACCTCGCGCTCGGTCACGCGCTGTGCCTCGTGGATCTGCATGCGGCGTCCGACGCTCTCGATTATTGGAATAGCGTCCTAATTAAATTCCTCGGTCAACTGATGCTCGTTGATGAATCTTACGACCGCTTGATCTTTTCAACCGATCCGCAATCAGCCTCGATGATGCCCAGACAGCATCAACCGCTTGAGCGCATCACGGCGAGCAATCCCGCGATCCTATGTTTTGGCAACGCGGCCGCGCTAGTTGGAACGGTCGATGCCGGTGAGGGCAAAACACGTTTGCTATGGTCACTCGAACGCCATCCACCGTGCGTCGGCACGCCCACGTCCATTAACCAGTTAACCGCGACACAAGCACGAGAGCTGCTAAATCAAGCGATCGCGTCGGTCGTGCCAAAGTCGCACGCGCACACCGCGCAAGTCGCATCGCTCCTCGATTTTGGTCTCGATTCACTTGAGATTACCCGAATCGTCAGACATCTAAACCAATACCTAAAAACAAAGATCAGCGTGTCCGACGTATTCCGCAACAGCCATATCGATAATTTCATCGAATTGCTGGTCGAACATGCCCGCGACAAGCTCCCTGCCGGGCGCGCCCACCCAACACCCAAGTCTGCCTGCTATCCGCTGTCGCTATCGCAAGAACCGATGTGGATCTGGTTCGAATTGATCGGCGATACAAGTGCATATAACGTGCCGCGCATTGAGCATTTCACTGGCGCGCTCAACGTCGATGCGTTATCGAGCGCGCTGCGGCACGTAATGTCCCGCCATCAAATCCTTCGCACACACTACACTGTCATCGACGGTCGCCCCCGGCAAACCGTCATGCCACTTGACGCTTGCCCCGTACCGCTGAGAATCGTTCGAGCCGAACAGCACGGCGACGAAGCGTTGCGCACTCTGGTCGATCTCGAAATCAATCGTCCGCTCAACCTCACCATCGGCGAGACGTTCCGCGTGCTCGCAGTAGAACTTGAAGAGCTTACATGGGTGCTAGCGATCACCATGCATCACATGGTGACCGATGGCTCGTCGATCCCAATTTTTTGGCATGAACTAACCGAATCGTACAAAGCCGCGCTGTGCGATCGTCTTCCACAATTGCCTTCGCTCGCCAAAGGGCAATATCACGATTGGGGGCAATGGCAACGCATGCGGTTAGAGTGCGGTGACATGAATGGTGCGCTTGCATATTGGCGCAAGACGCTGGAGCAGCCCCTACCGCCGCTCGACCTACCAGTCGATCGACCACGTCCGCGACAACAGACCTTCAATGGGCATCGAATTCGATTCGAGCTACCGGTCGCCGTTACCGCCGCACTCAAGATGGTCGCACGCGCATCCGGCGCCACCCCGTTTGCTGCAATCACGGCATCGTGGGCAGTGTTCCTTACACGCATGTCGGGACAGAGCGAGATCATCGTGGGGACACCGTGGGCCAATCGTGAGCACGAAATGACCGAGCCGCTGATTGGCTGCTTCGTCAACACGTTGCCGTTGCGCATCCCCGTCGATGCCGATAGGTCGTTCCAAGCACTGACCTCTCGGGTGCGGGACATCACGCTCGAGGCCATCGAACATGCGGAAATTCCATTCCATAAGATTGTCGAGACGCTTCAGCTCGGCGCACCGGCCGGTCAGCTTCCTGTATACCAGACCATGGTCGCCCTGGAAGAAGAACAAGGATGGATCAGGGGCGACAGCCTTGCGGGCACCGAGCGAGTCGAAACAGGGCAAGCGTTGTACGGCATCCGTGATACCAGCAAGTTCGAACTGTCGCTGTCGATCCGCGAACATCGCGCCCCGGACGGTCAATCGGTTTTGCAAGGCGAACTCGCTTACAACACCGACCTGTTCGAACTTCAGACCATCGTCAGGATGCGGGACCGCTTCATGTATCTGGTTGAGGCACTAACCACTGATCCCGACGCAGCGTTGGACGCAATCGAAACAATCCCGGCCGCTGAACGGAACCACCTGCTTGTCATCGGAAGCGGAGCCGCGCACGCGTGGCCAGTGCACGAGGGCCTGCTTGAACTGATAGACGCACATGCAGATACACAGCCAGACGCCATCGCACTAGAATGGGAAAATACAACACTGAGTTATGCCGAGCTCAGAATACGCAGACTGGCAATGGCCAGTCATTTCGCCGCATCGGGCGTGACTCGAGGCATGCGAGTCGGGGTGGAACTCGATCGCTCGCCGGATTTGCTGCTTTCGATCCTCGCTTTGATGCATGTCGGAGCGACGTACGTGCCGATCGATCCCGATCTTCCTGCTGAACGTCGATCGTACATGATTGACGATGCGGAGGTGCATGCGCTGATCACTCACACAACCGACCTCGTCGGAAAGCAAGGCATGGTCCGTATCGCGCCCCACCTTGGTGTTCCGACGCACCTACCACCAGCATGTCGAGCCGATGATGATGCATATATCCTCTATACCTCCGGCACATCCGGCAAGCCAAAAGGTGTGCGCATTACACATCGAAGCCTACTCAACGACATCCGCCACATAATCGAGCGACAAGTCTCGAAGGATGTACTCGTGCGGACTCTCTGGTCGACCAGAGTTGCCTTCGACCAATCGGTCGAAGAGATGTTTCCGGCGCTGTGCGCTGGACAAACCGTCGTCTTGGTTGATCACCTGCTCGATCCCAGTTGGTTTGAGCGGTGCGTCACTTTCGCCGTGACTACACCATCGTTGTTTGAGCATTTGCTATCACACGGCGTCCCCACTTCGCTACGCACGCTCGTACTCGGCGGCGAACCTGTCACCATGCAACTCGTCGATCGGATCTATGCCGAGACGCAAGTTGAAACGATCTATAACTCCTATGGGCCGACGGAATGCACGGACCAAGCGGCGGTTTGTGAAATCACGCGAACACAGCGCGCCGTCAGCATCGGCAAGCCGATTTCCAATACACAGCTCTATGTGCTTGATGCGCGACAGCAACTAGTTCCGCACGGCGCTTACGGAGAACTATGTGTCGGCGGAGCAGGCGTCTCGCCGGGCTATCTGAACCGTGAAGAATTGAATCATGATCGCTTTGTCCCGAACCCATTTGGCCCCGGCATGCTCTACCGGACAGGTGACAAGGCACGCTGGAATACAGCCGACAATCTAGAATGCGCAGGCCGTCTCGATGCACAGTTGAAGATTAATGGTGTACGGATCGAGCCTGCCGAGCTGGAGATAACGCTCCGCGATGCGCCCGGCGTGACAGCCGTGCATGTGACGGCCAGGCGCAACCCGCATGGAGAAACCTGTCTCGTCGCTTATGTTGTCGGTGTGGCGCTCGACATCGCCGCCCTGCATACGCACTGCCGGAATGCGCTGCCAAGCTGGCTTGTGCCAGCCGCGATTGCTGAAGTCGAAGTGCTGCCCGTCACAACAAGCGGCAAGATCGACACCAACGGACTGCCATCACCGTGGGCCACGATAGAGCCGAGCACAGCATCGCCCGAGGCACACGGCGACAAACCGACCACCCCCGCCTTTCTCGCCGCACTGTTTGGCGAAGTGCTCCGCCGAGATGATGTAACACATGACACATCGTTCTTTCTTGCGGGAGGACATTCGCTGTCCGCTGTCGAATTACTTGGCAAGCTACGTGAACGACATGGCATCAAGTTGCGGATGCGCGATTTCTTCTCGCACGACACGCCACGCAAACTGCTTGCTCTTACGCGCGAGCTCTCCGGATTACAGGCCCCCGAAATGACTAGTGAACCCACACGCGTGGAAGTCGAAGCGTTGGCTTATAACGCGATTCCACCGGGCGGCACTCGGGTCGTCATCATTGGTGCGGGGGTGGCCGGCATCATGGCTTCACTCGAATGCGCGAGACGGAACATCCCGTTCGTCGTCGTGGAAAAATCGCCCCGCACCGGCGGCGTATGGTACGACGGCTGCAATCAGGAGTCGCGCCTGCAAACTACTTCGTCGGTCTACCGGCTCGATCACGAGCTCAGTCATTCAAGCGTTTATCCGGATCGCCAAGACATCCTTGCTCACTTTGACACGCTGATCAATCAGCACGGCTTGCACGCCCGCATGCGCTTCAATACTGAAGTGCTTGACATTGAAAGGGATGGTACACATGGATTCCAACTCACGTTGAGCTGCGGTTCCGATGGCCAGATCGACCGGCTTGCATGCGACGGAGTGCTGGTCTGCACCGGAAAGCATCGTCAACCATTCGTGCCAATGTGGGCGACACAGGATGGGCAACCGCGTACGATCCACGCGTCACGCCTTGACGATGTCGACATGAACGGCTCGAACGTCGTAATCGTCGGCGGTGGATCGTATGCAATCGAGGCACTGCGGATTGCCCATCAGCGCGGTGCTCGCCATGTCACCCTGCTGGCACGCCGTAGTCACTGGGTGTTGCCGACATTCGCAGACACAATACTTTATTCTGGCATCGCCGAACATTCCTTAGAATTCTCCATAGACTATGCAGCCCGCATCGCGTCACTGGAACTCTGGCTAATCGAATATTACCGTCAGCAGGGTATTGCCCACTTCATTCCAGCCCCCGAGAATCGCGCCTTCGACGCGACGATCTCGACGAGCGACGAGTTCTTCAAACTTGCGCAACTCGATCACATAGATTTGTGCGTCGGCGAAATCGCTTCGACGCAACGTGGTGGCGTGGAATTGTGCGACGGCACACACCTCGATGCCGACCTTATTATTGCCGCCACCGGTTATCGGAATCCGTGTTTTCACTTTCTCGAACGGCTGGCACCGTCGGGCGTCAAGATCTATCAGGGATGGATGTTCGCTGCAGACCCTCGTATCGCCTTCGTTGGCTTCCTCGACATGGTCAAGTCGGCGACCGCAGTGATTCCACTCAACCTCGAATTGGCATTGCGCTCAATGCGTGAGCCGTGCTATCGGCCGCACCCAGAGCGTGTATCGAGTTGGCTGAACAACTTGCCGACTGACCTCCTCGACAATGTGAAGGCGCATTTCAGGTGGCTTCAACAAGAACAGAGCACGCTTGATGCACTCGCCACGAAGCACGTGCAACAGGACTCGAGTTGCTTTGTCGCTGCGATCGACGGTCTCATTTGTGCGCAGCCGGACGTCGCGGCGCTCGTGCAGGACGGCACATCGCTGTCGTATCGCGCGCTTGGTGATGCTGTCGACGCATTGAACGTGTATCTCGTCGCTCATGGCGCGAAGACAGTGGCCGCCTGTTTGCCACCCGACAAGGATTCCCTGATTGTCTCGCTTGCGGCACTCAAAACCGGTATGCAAACGTTGTTGTTCGACACAGATGCTTCGGGCGTATTTCTGAACGCACTCGAACAAGAATCGTTCGATATAGTGATTGCTCCCTCGACACTGTTAACGGCGTATGGCGTACCGCAGTCGCCCGCGCAACCCGGACGACTCGCGACCCTCGCGCTTGGTGAACCTTCGGACGACCCGTCGCTCGCGGCTCTAGCATGGCTGAACGCCGTGCTCGATGGCTCCGAACCCGCTCGAACGGTGCCGACCCTCACCCCAAATCCGGATGACACCCGCGTGACGTTCTTTACGTCTGGCAGCACCGGCACACCAAAAGGCGTCGAGCACACACTACGGTCGCTACGTGCAGCGGTCGCGGGTTTCGGCATCACGCTTAATGGTGACCATGCGCCCCCTTCCCGCACGATTCTGCTCAATCACATCCCGCACCTCGGCGGCTTCATGACGGCCTATGCCACGCTCGCGAACGGCGGCACCCTGTTCGTCGAACCGCGCTTTGAACCGGACATGCTAATCGATGCGATCCGTGCGCATCGCCCAACCCACCTCGTGCTATTTACGTCGTGGCTGTCGACGCTTTGCTCACATAGGAATTTCGCGCCCGGATTGCTTGACTCTATGCGTGTCATTATCGGCGGTGAGCCCGTGCCCGCTGGCCTATGCCGCACCTTGTGTCGCGACAGCTCGGTCGACCTGATCGGGACGTTCGGTATCACTGAATGCGGCCCGCTGTTCGTCAAGCATTATCGCACCGACGATCAGCCTGATCTCGGCAAACCTTTGCCCGGCGTCACTATCAAGGTCATTCCTGAAGATCAGGCGGCCACTACCAGTGTGATCGGCGAGCTGTGGGTCCGGAGCCCATCGATGTTCGTCGGCTATCGGAGCGATCCGAAGCGTACCGCCGACTGCTTTGCAGAGTCGGGCTGGTTTCGTACTCGAGATCTGGTGACCCCAATTGCCGAAAATCGCGTCGTGCAGCGCGGCCGCGCTAGCGAGCGAATCATGGGCGGGTTCTTCGCGCAGGATATTGAGGCCGCACTACTCGCTCATCCGTCAGTGCACGAAGCATACATCGGCTGGTACGCTGAGCCAGGGCGACCGACTCATTTGCGTGCGCTTGTCGTCCCGGCTCGTGAGATCACCGCGCCGTCCATCGACGCATTGGAGGAACAGTTACGCAACCTCTGCCCGTTCGAACTTGCCAGCGTCCGCGTGGAAACTGTGGACCACCTGCCGCGACACGCGACCGGCAAACTGGCAAGGCCGGAGGCGGTCCCGCGCAACTCTGCCCTGACAATACAGGGCAGGTCAGGAAGATTGCGCCCTCGAGCAATCATGTTCCCTGGTCAAGGCGTCCAAGCGATTGGCATGTTGAATACGTATATGGGCATCCGCAATTGCGCGACTCTGTTGGAATTCGCGGAGGACTTAACCGGCATGCCATTACGGGCGATTTACGCGAATGGTCCATCTACCTTGCTTGCGCGTACCGACGTCTGCCAAATCGGCATTTTCATCGCTTCGCTGTTCGAATGGCGCGTCGCGTTGCAACGCGACAGCGGCCTGCTCGATGCGTGCGAGGCGATGTTGGGATTGAGTCTCGGCGAATACACCGCGTTGGCGGCTGCTGGCGCGCTGACCGATGCGGATGCTATCCGGCTGCTGCACGTGCGAGGACGCGCGATGCAATATGCGTCCCATCAAAGTGAACAATGCATGGTCAGCGTTCGCGAATTGTCGCGCGAGACCGTCATGGAGTTAATGTGCACGGTATCCGCCGACACTCCAGTTTATCTCGCAAACGATCTTTCGGATCGGCATGCAATCGTAGCGGGCAGCAAAGCCGGATGTGTGGCACTGACAAAGCGTGCATCGCAGGAAGGTGCGATTTGTACGCCGCTCACAGTTGCTGGGGCATTCCACTCGCCTTACATGGAAAGCGCCGCGGCCGAACTCGACCAGGTATTGCGCACCCTCCCACTCAGCACACCCAAAGTGCCGATCCTGTGCAACGTCGACGCGCAGTTCACCACCACGCCCAATCAATTGCTCGCCAATCTCGTTAAGCAGATCGCACATCCAGTGTTGCTGAGGCAAAGTCTGCTGCGGCTCAAACAATCGGGTTTCAGTAGTCACGACATCTATACATGTGGCCCAGGACGTACGCTGATGGGCATCATCGACGAATCTTGGGATGAGCACGTGCGACTGCCATCATGCTAATAGCGTACCCCAAAGTTCTCGTGCGACGTCGGACCATGCAGGTGGATCGCTGCATTCATGTGTCTGCCGTATCCGTCGACGCAGAAATCAAGCCAATGCTAGCGAGTAATCTGCGAAGCACAGTGCGCTCATCGAAGCACTGTCGCGAGAATGCGATGCCGCAATGTTGGTTCGAGTCGCCGCGCATGTAGAATGTGACCGGCCCCGTATTTGCGATCCTCAGTCACCCATTAGACGCAGTGACATTTATCCATGGGATCGCGAATGACTGGGACGCGCGAATCATGTCGGACCCTCCTTGCCAACGGCGTACGGATAGTAACGGGTCTGATAGTCGTGGTACTACATGCCATTGCATGCACGCATGAAGTATCAAAATCGAAAACCACAAAAGAGTACTGAACGAGGAATGCATGAACACTGGTATGCACGGTCTACCGCATCCACTAGGATTGCGGCGCGTTGTCGTGACTGGTCTCGGGCTCGTGACTCCGCTCGGCATAGGTGTCGCGCACAGTTGGCGGAATCTACTGATGGGTGCGAGCGGCATCCGCCAGATAGACCGGTTCGATACAACTCATTTGGCGAGCAAGATCGCCGGTCAGTTGCCTGCGGGGTCGAAGAAGCAAGGCGGATTTGACGCAACAGAATGGATTGAGACGAAAGAATTAAAGAAGATGGATTTGTTCATCGTCTATGCGTTGGCCGCCGCCGCCGAAGCGATTCGCAACGCGGACTGGATGCCGACCAGCCGCGATGAGCTTGAACGCACCGGCGTAATGGTCGGCGCGGGCATCGGCGGACTACCGGGCATTGAGGCGGCTGCGCGCTCGCTCGAGCGCACACCGGGACGCAAGCTATCGCCATTCTTCATTCCGTCGAACCTGATCAATCTCGCCTCTGGCCATATTGCGATCCAAAACGGATATCTTGGACCAACACATGCGGCCGTTACCGCATGCGCGTCAGGCGCACATGCGATCGGCGATGCGGCAAGGCTCATCGCGCTTGACGATGCAGATGTGATGATCGCAGGCGGCACGGAGGCTGCGATCTGCGAACTGGGCATAGCGGGATTCGCGGCCGCGCGTGCGTTGTCGACGGGATTCAACGAGCAACCACCGCAGGCGTCGCGTCCTTGGGATGCCGATCGCGACGGGTTCGTGATGAGCGAAGGCAGCGGGATCGTCGTCCTGGAAGAATATGAGCATGCACGTCGGCGCGGTGCGACCATCTATGCTGAAGTGATCGGTTACGGCATGTCAGGGGATGCGCATCATATCGTGGCGACACCAGTGGACGGCGACGGCGCGGCGCGCGCAATGGCGGCTGCGCTTAAGCGGGCACGGATCAATCCCGATGCGATCGATTACGTGAATGCGCACGCGACATCGACGCCGACAGGGGATCTCACCGAAATCGCCGCGCTCAAGCGCGTGTTTGGGCAGCATGCATTCGGCGGGATGTCGATTTCGGCGACTAAGTCTGCCACCGGCCATATGCTTGGCGCGGCGGGAAGCGTTGAGGCAATCCTGACGATTCTGGCAATGCGTGATCAAATTGCGCCGCCAACCTTGAATCTCGTGACGCCATCTCCGGAATGCGAAGGCATGGATCTCGTGCCGCAGTATGCGAAACCGAGATCCATCCGCTACGCACTCTCCAATTCGTTCGGCTTCGGTGGAACAAACGCAGCACTGGTTTTTGGGCCGCCGCCTATTCTGTTGTGAGGAATGGTGAATATAGTTGATTGGCGCTCTGAGCTGGAACGAAGCAGGTATGACAGCATCGCAGGGATCAGGATCGCTAAATTGGCGGGCGATGCGCGATTCAGTACCTATTTGACAATGATTGATCCGGGTAAAGCAGTCAGTGCCCACTATCACAAGAATGGGGACGAACATTACCATGTCATTCGAGGCCATGGCGAAATGACGTTGACTGACGTGGTGAGCCATCGCACGAAGACAACTGCCGTCAGCGCGGAGAACTCATTTGTTGTACCGGAAAATACCGTTCATGTTCTAAAAAACACAGGTACGGAGCCGTTGGTCTTGATGTTTAGTTGCCCAGAGAACCATCTCGGCCAAGATCGATTTGTGTTATAGCAGCCTCGAACCGATCACGCGTTGAAAGAACGAAGTGGGCATCTTTTGATGGATGCCCATTCCAACAAGCATCTCCCGAAGATGAACTGGATGACAGGCAAGCTTCTCGCATATCCGGTTCCGGCATTTATAGATTGCGTCCGAGCTTCTTGTCCTCGATATCGGACGATGCTTGTTCATGAAATCGGCAATCTGCTTGAAGTCCCAGTTCATGGCAAGAAGAAAACAAACTTCATGTTCATAATTCGTGAGTGTCGTGCCTCCAACGGCTATCGTCCGGCTGGCGTTTTCGATACTACACCCCACGCCGAACTCATGAACATAATTCGGAATCAAAGCCATGAATGCGGATATTTCCACTCTATGCGCCGAATAAATGATGCCAAGAACGGATTCGGATGCGACATGCTTCACGAGGTATTTTTCGAATATTAACGCATCGATTCCATGAGTATATTCGTGAATATTAAGAATAGATTTCTTTTGTCTGATGTCCTGTTCGCGAAGTAGCTCTTGGTCCTCTTGCACATAGCAGTCCGCGAATTGTGCCGTGCCTTCGCATGGCATATCATGATCAAGGTGATCGGCAACATCAATGCCACACGCAAGCCCGACGAGTTTGGCGTATGCATCAGTAGCGACGAGATGTCGTGAGTGGACGTCCTTGATACCAAAGACTATATCAGTCTGCGACGAAATTACACTCACTGATTCTTTGAGTGCCTCGATGAGCTCTTTATGTCCGATATCGAAATTCTCTGGCGATACCAATTTCATGCTCTCTCCTTTTCATGATGTGCATATGCCAGTTTTATCGACCTGATAGCATTAGTTAACCAACGTCGAGAGCCTATCATCCGTTGGCTTTGTTCGAAAGGGTCCGAGTTTCCGTGTGGCAGACACGACTATGCATTTTTGACACAAACCGGCCTGCCAAACGAACTCCACGGATTGATGATGTTGGCCATGATCACGCCCTCGCGTTCCTGCGACTCGATCTTCTGCGTCAGCAGGGTGGCGCCAATGCATCGTTTGATCCGCGAAATCTGCGCTTCGCCCCGCGAGCGCAGGCCATAACCGTATTTTTCGTGAAACGCATAGCGGCCTTTGTCCTGGATAAACTGGACGACCTGGTCATGCCAGCGCGTCTGTTCGTCGCCATGCACGACGGCATGAACCGGTGGCGGAATCACGTGCGTCACACCCGCGTGTAGCAGTGCTTCGTTATGCTCGATGCTGTAGTACGCGCCGTCGGCTATCACCCGGTCAACCGGTATATCCGCGGGCAGCACGGCGTCCGTTCCTTCGAGGTCCGACACTTCGTGCGGTAGTGTCGATCGCGAGAACGTTCATCTGCGCGTCAATCGCCAGATGCATCTTGCGCCACGGCGTGCGCGCAGCCGTCTGGCCGTATTTTTCCTCGTATCACTGGCTCGCCTGCCCGAAGCTCAGACCCTTGCTGTCAATGATCGCGCTCACAGCTTCGCCGCTGGCCAGCCGTTTCGCCAGTTCCCTGCAGCGCTACGTGACGCTCACTTCCAGCGCGGCGAACCGGTCGCACAGATGGCCGAAGCTGGGTACCGGAATGTCCAGCCCACGGTGGCCCAGTAATCCTCCATGTAGCCGGCGATCTGTCGCATGCCCCAGCTGAACAGCCGGCAGAACGTGTAAATCAGCTCGATATAACCGGCCGTGTACGTCGGCTCACGCCCCGAGACTCCGGCGGTATGCGGCCTCGCGTTGATGAACTGCGCTTTCAGATCGCCACCCGGAAAATACAGGCTGAGCATCCCGCGCTTTTTCAGAGCCACGTTTTACTCGCCGGCATTCGTCACCCGGTAGTCGGGCTTCTTGTGCTTGCGAGGCTCGCCTGACTTCAGGCTAGCCTTGCAGGGCATGGCCGACCGCATCGCACGGCCATCCATCGCCGCCGCGCGCCATTTCTTCAAAGCAAAAAAGCGCGCGCGATAATCCGGCAACCGGTGGCTCGCGCGCCGCCCCATCGCACGTCACGCGAATAGATAAAGCACGTCATTGAATCGAAACAACGTTCTCTTATAGCGCGCGCACCAATTCGATCTTTCTTATCGCTATTTATTTCAATTGCGCCCGGTTCCGCCATGCGCGGCCGAATCCGATTCCAATCAGCAAATCGATTCGACTATCGAGTGTTTCTTCGGTTTCCGGAACCGGCCCCAGAATCGGGCCGGTCCGTGATTGATCGATGTCGGCATCAAACTCATCCGCACCGATCGTTCACCGCAACGAAACGAAAGATCGCCGACTAGGAAACGCGAAATGCCCTGGAAGCGGTTTCCAGCGATCTTTATCCGGTTCCGCATTCAAATCCCAATTCCACACCGACAAGCTGTTTCGGTATACCAAATACATCAGCGTTGACGATAGGAAAATTCACATTGAGTTTCAGATGTCATCAATGAAATATGTACCAAACAATTTACTGAGAGATATCCGATGAGTCTCGGCCAGCCTCCGTCTTCAAGCGAGGCGAGCCAGCCCGAGGGTGCGATCGGAAGCGCGGTTCCCGCGTCTTTTTCTTCCGGTTCGCATGGCTTGGCTCGCCCGACAAGAATCTTGCCCCGTTCAGCCGTTCGTCTCGATCGCCGTATCGCCGCCGTCGTCACGCTGCTTCCCGCGCTGGGCACGGGCGCGGCGATCGCTTTATGGCTCGGCGGCCATGGGCCGGGCGCCGTCGAGCTGATCGTGTTCGCGGTCTTCTATTTCGCGACCGCATTGGGGCTCGAAGTCGGCTTTCATCGCCACGTGACGCACAAGGCGTTCAAGGCGAAGCCGTGGGTGCGGACCGCGCTGATCGCGCTCGGCTCGATGGGCGCGCACGGCCCCGTCAACTGGTGGGCGTCGACGCACCGGCGTCATCATTCGACGAGCGACGGCGACGGCGATCCCCATTCGCCGCACCTGTCGGGCGAAGGCGTCGGCGGGCGGCTCAAGGGCCTGTATCACAGCCACATGGGGTGGCTCTTCGTCGGCGAATCGACGCGGCCGGCGGGTTGGGAGAAATACGTGCCCGACCTTTACCAGGACCCGCTCGTCTTCAGGCAGCACATGGCGTATTACCGTTGGGTCTGGATCGGCCTCGCGCTGCCGCCGCTGATTTGCGGGCTCGCATCGCGATCGTGGATGGGCGTGCTGCTCGGCTTCCTGTGGGGCGACATGGTGCGGATCTTCGCGGTCAGTCATTGCATCTGGGCGCTGAACTCGCTGTGCCACGTGATCGGCCGGCGCGATTTCCACACCACCGCGCACGACCGCAGCCGCAACAGCCTGCTGCTCGCGCTCCCGACGTTCGGCCAGGGCTGGCACAACAACCATCACGCGTTTCCCGCATCCGCTTTCACCGGGCTGCATTGGTGGCAGATCGATCCGGGCGGGCTGTTCGTCCGCGTGCTGGAACGCCTGCACCTTGTCTACGACGTGCATCGTCCGAACGCAGCAGTCATCGAAAAGAAGCGCATCGCACCATGAACGACTCTCCACGGGAACCACGAATATGAAGAGCGCCACCTTGAAGGCAGTGGAAATCGACGCAAGAAGCCACGAAGACATCGTCGACTGGATGACCGGCTATCTGGCGGCCAGACTGCGCACCGACAGCGGCTCGATCGACGTGAACAAGCAGTTCATCGAATACGGCCTCGATTCGGCCGACGCGATGAGGATGGTCGGCGATCTCGAGGATTATCTCGGCGTCGAGCTGTCCCCGAGCCTGCCCTATCAATATCCGACGATCGACGCGCTCGCGCAGGCGCTCGCCGATCTGTCGGTCGAACGATAGGCAGACCGAACGATGACCGTCCAGCTCGAGAACCGGGAAGCCGGCGCGCCGAACCGCGGCGCGCCGTACGGCGCGTCCGCCGACGCGATCCAGTATCACTACGACATCGGCAATGCGTTCCTCGCGCTCGCGCAGGAAAGCGGCCGCAATTACTCGTGCGCGATGTACGAGGAAGGCGATACGCACGAACAGGCGCAGATCCGCAAGCTCGATTACCACATCGCGCAGATCCGGGCGCGCGGCGCGCAACGCGTGCTCGACATCGGCTGCGGCTGGGGCGCGCTGCTCGATCGGCTCGCCACGGTCGCCGGCGTGAAGGAGGTCGTGGGGCTCACGCTGTCGAACGAGCAACTCAAATATATCGGCGAGCGATACCCGCATCCGAACATCGACGTGCTGCTGCGCAACTGGCAGGACTACGAACCCGAGCAGCCGTTCGACGGCATCATCTCGCTCGGCGCGTTCGAGCACTTCGCGAAGATCGACGAGGACAAGGTCGAAGCGTATCGGCATTTCTTCAGGAAGTGCCACGATTTCCTGAAGCCCGGCGGCCGGCTGTCGCTGCAGACGATGGGCTACGGCGACGTGCCGCGCGACCGGCAGCACTCGGATCTCTTCATCGCGCGCGAAGTCTTTCCGGAATCGGATCTGCCGTATCTCGCGGATATCGTTCTGGCATCCGAAATGCTGTTCGAAGTGGAACTCGTCCGCAACGATCGCCACGACTATGTGAAGACGATGCGCGCGTGGTTCGAGAACCTGCGCGCGCATCGCGGCGAGGCGCTCACGCTCGCGCCGCTCGACGTGGTCGAGCGCTACGAGCGGTTGTACCGGACGATGAGCTATTCGTTCGATCTCGGCGCGTTCGTGCTGTACCGGATCACGTTCCGGCGCATCGAGCCGAACCGGATTCACGCCGGACCGCAACATCGGGCGGCCGTCGCATGAAGGACGCGCCCGCCGACAGCGCCGGCAGCAGACAAGCGCCTGACCTCGCGGCATCGCCGACCGGTCCGGCGATCTCGTCCACGCCCGGCGATCGCACGTCCGGAGATCTATCGCGCGCGTCGTCGGCGCGCCATCTGGGCGTCGCGTCGATACCGGCGGTCGGCACCGTCGCCGCGATCGCGCTTTGGGCCGGATTCGGGCTGGCGCCGCGCGCGCAGGACATTGCGATGCTCGCGATCTTCTACGTGCTCAACATCCTCGGCATGGAGCTCGCGCTGCATCGCTACTTCGCGCATCGCACGTTCAAGGCCGCGCCGTCGGTGAAGATCGCGCTCGCGATCCTCGGCTCGCTCGCGTACATGGGGCCGCTGATGTGGTGGGTCGCGATTCATCGGCTGCACCACGCGAACGCGGACCGGCCGGGCGATCCGCACACGCCGCAGTTGGGCGGACGCGGCTTCGCCGGCCGCGCGAAGGGCATCCTGCACGGCCACGTCGGCTGGCTGTTCGATCCGTCATCCGCGCGCCCGAAGGGCTGGAACCAGTACGCGAACGACATGTACCGCGACCCGACGCTGTTGCGCATCCATCTCGCGTACGACTTCTGGCTGCTGCTCGGCCTGCTGCTGCCGGCCGCGATCGGCGGGCTGCTCGATCTGTCGTGGAAGAGCGCGCTGCTCGGCCTGCTGTGGGGCGGCACCGTGCGGATCTTTCTCGCGACGAACGCGATCTGGGCGGTCAACTCCGTCGGCCATGCGCTCGGCGGCCGCCGGCCGTTTCCCGGCCGCGACCAGAGCCGCAACGCGTGGTGGCTCGCGATCCTGACGCTCGGAGCCGGCTGGCACAACAACCATCATGCATTTCCGCAGTACGCGAGCACGCGCTTCGATCGTTGGCAGATCGACTTGACCGGATCGCTGATCGCGCTGCTCGAACGGCTAGGACTCGTCTGGGACGTGCAGCATCCCGATCGGGACGCGATCCGCGAACGGCTCGCGAACGCGCATCGCGGCGATGCGTGACCCGCATTCTCCTTCCATCGAAATCGACCGAACCTCGCGATGACGACACTCAAGATCTTCGATGCGCGCGTGCATATGCTGCCCGACGTCGTCACGAAGCTCGTCTGGAAGAACTACGCGCGCGACGCATGGAAGATCCGCCACGAACTGCTCGCCGAGCAATCGATCGCCTTCCTGAAGGCGCGCGGCGTCGCGCGCGCGGCCGGCATCTGCTATGCGGGGCAGCCGGGCATCGCGCCGTTCCTCAATGACTTCGTCGCGCAACTGGCGTCGCGGCATCCGGCGTTCGTCGTGCCGTTCGGCGCCGTGCACCCGCACGACCGCGATTGCGCGCGCGAGACCGTCCGCGTGCTCGACGAACTCGGTTTCGCCGGCCTCAAGATCCACTGCCATCTGTTGAGGATCGCGCCGGACGACGACGCGCTCGCGCCGGTTTGCGAAGCGCTCGCCGAACGCGGCAAGGTGCTGAACCTGCATTCCGGCGCGTTCGCAAAAAACAACGCGCAAATGGACGAAGTGCGCCGCTTCTGCAACGTCGAGCGCTTCCGGCGCGCGATGCGGCGCACGCCGCATCTGAAAGTCATCGTCCCGCACATCGGCTATGACGAAGTTCAGGCGTACGTCGATCTGCTCGACGAATTTCCCAACCTGCACTTCGATACCGCGATGGCGTTCGGCGGCCACCGCGTCGCGACGGGCGAGATCGTGCCCGACGTCAGGCCGCTTCGGGCGACGCGCTATCCGCGCGGCGCGCATCCGCGTCTGCCGACGCCGTGGAAGCCCGCGCTCGAACAGCTCGTGCCGCAGATCTGCGATCGTCCGGACCGGTTTCTGTACGGCAGCGACTTCCCGCTGATCCCGTACGAATGGGATTTCGAAATCGAGCAACTGAAGCGCTACCTGCCGGCGGACGTGCTACATAAAATCCTGTGGGACAACGCCAATGCGCTGTTCGGCGGCAATGCGGGTGACGCAAGCGCACGCGCGGACGCGCCGGCCAACCTGCTCGCAGCCGCGCCGACCGTGGAGCCGACGCGATGAAGCATCCGGAACCTTCGACAAGCACCGGCGCGCCCGCCGCCGACGCATTTGCCGATTTCGTCGAACTGACGCAATATCGCGCCGCGCATCAGCCCGATCTTCACGTCTACACGTTCGTCACGGGCGGCGATCGCGACGAGCGGCATCTTACGTGCGCGGAGCTGGACAGGCGCGCGGGCATCGTCGCGGCGGCGCTGGAACAGGTCGCCCGCCCCGGGGATCGCGTGCTGCTGCTGTTTCCGCCGGGAATCGACTACATCGTCGCGCTGTTCGGCTGCATGTATGCGGGCGTCATCGCGGTGCCCGTGTATCCGGTCGAGCCCGCGCAGGCGGCGCGCACGTTGCGGCGGCTGACCGGCATCGTCGAGAATTGCGCGCCGGCCGCGATCCTGTCGACGACGCCCGCGCGCGACGACGCGACTCGCATCGAAGCCGGTTCGCCCGCGCTCGGCGGCCTGCGCTGGATCACGGTCGATACGCTCGCCGACAGCGTCGAGCGCTACGTCCCGCCGCCCGTGAATCATCGAACGCCCGTCTATCTGCAATACACGTCCGGCTCGACCGGCGCGCCGAAGGGCGTGATGATCAGCCACCGGAACCTGCTGCACAACTCCGCGCTGATCGCGAGCCGCTTCGAGCACGACGCGAACAGCCGCGGCGTGATCTGGCTGCCGCCGTATCACGACATGGGCCTGATCGGCGGCATCCTGCAGCCGCTCTACGTCGGCTTTCCGGTGACGCTGATGTCGCACGTCGATTTCCTCAAGCACCCGCTGCGCTGGCTGCGCACGATCGGCGAGCGCCGTGCGACGACGAGCGGCGGGCCGAACTTCGCATATCAAATGCTCGCGACGATGCGCATCGCCGACGCCGATTTCGACAAGCTCGATCTCAGTTCATGGGACCTCGCGTTCGTCGGGGCCGAACCGATCCGGCACGGCACGCTGGAAGCGTTCTCGCAGCGCTTCGCGCGCTGCGGCTTCGATGCGCGCGCGTTCTATCCGTGCTACGGGCTCGCCGAGCACACGCTGTTCATGACGGGCGGGCTGAAATCGCAGCCGCCCGTCGTCGCAGTCGCGCCGCGCGATGCGGAACCGGCGCGCGAACCGGAAACGCAACGCACGATCGCGGCGATCGGATGCGGCGACGCGGCCGGCGACAGTCTGGTGCTGATCGTCGATCCCGATGCCCGCGTTCCGTGCGATGATGGCCAAGTCGGCGAAATCTGGGCGCAAGGGCCGAGCGTCGCGCTCGGTTACTGGAATAATCGTGAGCTGAGCGCACAGACTTTCGAAGCCGAGCTGCACGGCCATGATGCGCGATTCCTGCGCACCGGCGATTACGGTTATCGGTCGGGGTCCGACGTTTTCGTCACGGGCCGTCTGAAGGACATGATGCTGATTCGCGGCGCGAATCATTACCCGCACGACGTCGAGGAGACGATCGAGGCGCTCGACGCCGAACTGTTTCGCCCCGGCGGATGCGCGGTGTTCGCGCTCGACACCGATGCGTCGCCGCAGGTGATCGTCGTGCGCGAGCTGCGGGCGCGCTATCTGAAGGCGTTCAGCGACGGCGATCATGCAAGCGGTCACACGCCCGACGCGCTGTTCGGCAAGCTGCGTCATGCAATCAATCTGCACCACGGCATCGCGGTGCACAACATCGTCTTCACGTCGCCGTCGGCGATACCGAAGACGACGAGCGGAAAGGTCCAGCGGCACGCTTGTCGCGAACTGTTTCTCAACGACACGCTGCCGGTGATCACTCAATGGCGCGCGCAACGCGGCGCGCCGAACGAAACCCGGAAGAACTGACGAGGAACGCAGCATGCAAGAAAAACTGGACGCGGACTACTTCAACCGATTCGGCGCCGACTACCTGCCGGGCCTGCTTGGCATCGTCGTCAACCAAGTCGAGAAAAACCACGTGCTCGCCGAGCTGACCATTCGCAAGGCCGTGCTCGCGCACGGCATCCTCCATGCGGGCACGATCGTCAGCATCGCCGATACCGCGTGCGGCTACGGGTGCCTCGCGAGCTTGCCGGAGGGCGCGTCCAGCTTCAGCACGCTCGAACTGAAGAGCAACTTCATGGGCGCGGCGCGCGACGGCACGATCGTCTGCGAGGCGCGCGCCATTCATAGCGGCCGGACGACGCAAGTGTGGGACGCGACCGTCCGGCATCGCGAAACGGACAAGCTGCTCGCGACGTTCCGTTGCACGCAGATGATCCTCTGGCCGACGAAGTAAATCGCGATGAGCACCCCGCGCCTGAAGGACACGCCGCGTGCGGCCGTTCGCGAACGGCGTGACGGCATCGACATGACGTGGCTCGATCCGCTGCGGCTCGGTTTCCGCGCGTCGCGAATCAGAGGAGGCTGGGCCGCGCAGTCGCGGCCGGACGTGCGCTTCATCGACGTGCCGACCGCGACGATCCGTGTGCGCGCCGCCGGCCCGCGCGCAAGCGGACAGCCGACAATCGTGCTCGTCTGCGATCCGCCGAGCGTCATCGAGCACTTCGACCGGTTGTTTTCGCTCGTCGCGCCGCACGCGCGCATCGTCTGCTTCGAGCCGCCCGGCTTCGGCTTCTCCGTGCCGAACCGGCAATTCACGTTTTCGTTCGACGACTACCGCGCCGCGATCGAAGCAATGCTCGCGAGCCTGAACGAAGGACCTTACCTGCTCGCGTTCTCGTGCGTATGGGCGCATATCGCGTTGCAGATCGCGGCCGCGCAGCCGGCGCTCGTTGACAGGCTGCTGCTCTGGCAAAGCCCCGCGTGGGACGAACAGGTCGCGTGGGCGCGGCACGTCGATGCGCGCAACCTGCTCGCGACGCCTGTCGTCGGGCAGTGCGCGTGCGCGTTCGGCGCGCGCAAGATCGGCACCGGCTGGTTCCGGCAGGCGATGGCGAAAGACCGTTACCGCGAATTCGCGCCGATGCTCGACACGTCGTTCGACCACGGCGCGTTCTGCTGCCTCGGCTCGCTGTGGCAGCGCTTCTACAACGCAGCGCCGCGCGCCGTGCAAGTCCGGCAGCCGACGCTGCTCACGTGGGGCGCGGCGGACCGCACGCATCGGCATAGCGACAAATGGTCGATCGCGCGGCACGTGCCGCACGCGGTTCGGCATCCGGGCTTCGAGCATGCGGGGCATTCGCCGGAACTCGAAGACAGCGATGCGTTCGCGGCGCTCCTGCTCGACTGGATGGCGGCGAAGCGGGAAGGCTGAGCGCGTTCGGCCGCACGCGTGGCGCGACGCCGAAGATCGGCGCGCGCCCTTCGTCCGGACACCATGCTTCGCGAACGCGTTCGATTCCGCAATCGCCGCGCAATGCGCGCCGCCGCTTCGAGCAGCGCGCGCCCATCATGCCGCCGCCACGCGCCGCCGAGCGCCGCCCCTCCGCCGCCCCTCCGCGGATACGGAGCTTCACCGCAGCGAACCGATCGTGCCCACTCTCTGCGCGACCCGTTCGCAATCCGACAACCACCGACCGACTTTTTCGAGGACAGCCTATGCCCGCACCGCACCGCCGTCGCGCCGGCCTGACGCGAGACGGACAACAACGCCGCAATTTCATCGACAAGACGCTGAAGACGATCGCCGCCGCGCCATTGATCGGCACGGCGTCCGCCGCGTCGGCGGCATCGCCCGCGGGCGTCTACGACTACGTCGTGATCGGCGCGGGCTCGTCGGGCTCGGTGCTCGTCCGACGCCTGATCGACGCGGGCCACAAGGTGCTCGTGCTCGAAGCCGGGCCGACCGACAGCCTGCCCGCGATTCACGAGCCGCCGAGCGTGATGCAGTTCTATCACAGCGAAGTCGACTGGGCGTTCACGACGCAGCCGCAGCATCACGCGGCCGATCAACGCATGGACTGGCCGCGCGGCAAGACGCTCGGCGGCAGCAGCGCGATCAACGGAATGGTGTACGTGCGCGGGCTGCCGCAGGATTTCGACGGCTGGGCGGAACGCGGCGCGGCGGGCTGGGCGTGGCGCGACGTCGAGCCGTATTTCCGCAAGCTCGAACGCTTCCGGCTCGACGATCCGCTGCACGCGCACGGCCACGACGGCCTGCTCGACATCGGCCGCCCGACGATGACGCCGCTCGCGCACGACTTCGTCGCGGCCGCGACCGAACTCGGCCTGCCCGATCGCGGCGACTACAACGACGGCCGCGACAGCACCGGGGCGGCGCTGTCGCAATTCACGATCCTGCCGGACGGCCGGCGCGCGAGCGCATGGACGTGCTACGTCGAGCCGATCAAAACGCACCCGCGCCTGACGATCGTCACGCAGGCGCGCGTGCTGAATCTGCTGTTGAACGGCCATCACGCGTTCGGCGTACGCTTCCTGCTGCGCGGCGAAACGATCGCGGTGCGCGCAGCGCGCGAAGTGCTGCTGTGCGCGGGCTCGATCATGTCGCCGGCGATTCTGATGCACTCGGGCATCGGCCCTGCGGCGGACCTCGAACGCGTCGGCATTCGGCCCGTCGTCGATCTGCCGGGCGTCGGCGCGAACCTTCACGATCACGCGGCGTGCTCGATGGTGTGGGAGACGACGCGGGAGAACGCCAAGTCGTTCACGACCGGCATGGAAGCGACCGTGTTCATGAGGACGGACGCGTCGCTCGCGACGCCCGACGCGCAGATCCTGCTGTCGACAAACCCGTTCCTGCCGACCGTCAAGCGCGGCTTCACGCTGGTGCCGATGGCGATCGCGCCGCGAAGCCGAGGGCGCGTGCGGCTCACGAGCGCCGATCCGCTCGTTTATCCGAGCATGGACCCGCGCGTGTTCGCCGATCCGCACGATCTCGAAGTGGTCGCGAAGCAGGCGCTCTTCATCCGCGATGTCGCGACGCGCCCGTCGCTCTCCCCGTGGGGCGCGCGCGAAGTCACGCCCGGACCGTCGGTTTCGACGCTTTCCGCGATGATCGGCTATGCGAAGCAGTCGGCCGCGACCGGCTATCACCAGGTCGGCACCGCGCGAATGGGCGTCGATGCGATGGCTGTCGTCGATCCGCAATTAAAGGTTCGCGGCGTGTCGGGACTGCGCGTGATCGATGCGTCGGTGATGCCGGCCGTGACGTCCGGCAACACGAACGGACCGGCAATGATGATCGCGGAGAAGGCGGCGGATTTGTTGCTTGGGATCGGGCGGTTGCGCGGGCAGTGACGAATTCGCTGCGGCGCGCGCGATCCGATCGGTCGCGCGTCGCGCGCCAGCATCGTCATCGTCGGCCGGACGACGCGATCCGGCCGACATCGATTTAGGGTCGTTTTCCGAATCGCATGCAACCGGTTAATTAATTTAAAATATTCTCATTGAAATTTACCACATGCATCACGTTCAAATACAAAAATTTCCACTTAACTGGATCACGATTAAAAGAATTCGCCCCCATTTAAAATACGAAAAGAATTTCATTCACGGTTCCGTCACGCAATTTCCGTCGTCAATTCACCATCTTTCACCTTGATAACCGGATGCCAGCGACTAACATGGAAGAGTTGCACTTCTTTATAAAACCGCCTCATCAATAAAAACCGCCACCTTCCATTTCACCGATTCAACCGTCCATTCAAACCGAAACTTAGAAACCGAACCGATTGATCGGCCGGGTTCCGCGATATTGCGGCAAACGATCCGACTCAATGGACACACGTACGTTACGAGGAGACAGCGACATGGCTCAACGCATTCGTCTCGCAGTCGCCGGCGTGGGCAACAACATATCGGCGCTGTTCCAAGGCGTCGAATACTATCGGGCGCTCCACGACCAGGGCATCGACGAGCGTGAGTTCGTCGGCGTCAAGCGGCCGCGCATCGGCGGCATCGGCGTGAGCGACGTCGAGTTCGTCGCCGCATTCGACGTCCATCCGAACAAGGTCGGCCGCCCGTTCGACGCGGCCGTGCTCGCGTCGCCGAACAACTATCCGATGCTCGGCGTGCCGCTGCCCGCGATCGCGTTTCCGGTGGATCAGGGGCTGACGGCCGAAACCGCCGGCGACGGCGACGGCGACGCCGCGTTCAAGCACGTCGTGCGCCGGCTGCGCGAAAGCGAAGCGGAAGTGCTGCTCTATTCGCTGCCGACCGGCCTGCAATGGGCGGCCGAAGCCTATGCGCGCGCGGCGCTCGCCGTCGGCGTCGCGTTCGTCAACTGCACGCCGGAGCGCGTCGCGCGCACGCCCGCGCTGCTCGACGCGTATCAGGCAGCCGGCGTGCCGCTCGTCGGCGACGATCTGGCGAGCCACTTCGGCACGTCCGTCGTCCATCGCGCGCTGCTCGGGCTGCTGAGCGACCGCGGCATCACGCTGCAAAGCTCGTATCAGCTGAACTTCGGCGGCAATGAGGACTTCCGCAACCTGCGCGAGCGCGGCGCAAGCAAGCAGCAGTCGAAGCTGAACGCGCTTGCGCAGGACGGCGTCGATACGTCGCGCGTCGAAGTCATTCCGTCGGCCGGCTACATCGGCCAGTTGAAGGACAACAAGGTCGCGATCGTGAACATCGAGGGCCTCGGCTGGGGCGGCACGCCGGTGCAGCTCGATCTGAAGCTCAAGGTGCAGGATTCGAGCAACGCCGCAGGCGTCATCATCGACCTGATCCGGATCGCCGCCGCGTCGCGCCGCGCGAAGCTCGCCGGTTTTCCGGCGGCGGCCGCGAAGCTGCTGAAGTCGCCCGTCGGCGGACACGACAAGATCACGCCGCAAAGCATCGACGCGAGCTTTCGCACGCTCGACGCGTCCGCCGTTCGAGCATGACGATCGCGCAATCGGAACGCGGCGCCGCGCGCTCCGGCGGCCGCGCTGAGGCGACAGACGCGATCGAAGCCGTTCTGCTCGCGTACGACGGCGTCGATGCGCTCGATCTGTTCGGCGTGCACGCCGTGCTCGCGAAGGCGTCGGCCGTGCCCGCGCCGGATGGCGGCGCGCGGCTGTGCGTCGTGATCGCGGCGGCGTCGCGCGTCGTCACGACATCGTGCGGCGTCGAGCTGGCATGCGGCGCGACGCTCGACGCGCTCGAACGCGCGCATGCGATCGTCGTGCCGGGCGGACGCGGCGCGGCGGACGCGGCCCGGCAGCCGTCGCTCGCGGCGCCGCTCGCCCGCGCGCACGCGCGCGGCGCGGCGATCTACGCCGTGTGCTCGGGGGCGCTCATCGTCGCGGCGTCCGGCGTCGCGAACGGACGACGCCTCGCGATTCATCGCGACAAGCGGCAATCCCTGCGCGACGTCGCGCCGTCCGTCGAACCCGCCGTGGGACTCGTCGCGGACGGCCGCCTATGCTCGGTCGGCGGCGATGCGTCGCCTTCGGCGAAGGCGACCGATCTCGCGTTTCAACTGCTCGCCGATGTCGCACCGTACGCGGTCGCGCCGGTGGCCGCCCGAATGGAGCTGCGCCCGGGCCGCGGCGCGGCGGCCGCGCGGCTGCTGGAGACGGCCGCATGAGCATGCGGCGCGGCACGGTCCTCGTGACGGGCGCGAGCCGCGGCGTCGGCCTCGCGATCGCCGAGGCGCTCGCGCGGCGCGGCTACGATCTCGCGCTGTGGGCGCGGTCCGCGCCCGACCTCGACGCGATCGCGCGACGCCTCGGCGCAACCGGATGCCGGGTCCGTGCGACGGCCGTCGACGTCGGCGACGCCGGCGCGGTCGACGCGGCGGGCCGCGCACTGCGCGCGCAGGATGCGGTGCTCGCGGGCGTCGTCGTCAACGCGGGATGCGGCCGGTGGGCGCGCATCGCCGACACGACGCCCGACGAATGGCGCCGCACGCTGCGCACCAACCTCGACGGCGCGTTCCACACGCTGAAGGCGTGCAT
The DNA here is from genome assembly GCF_001523835.1 of Burkholderia sp. ABCPW 14. NCBI lineage: Bacteria > Pseudomonadati > Pseudomonadota > Betaproteobacteria > Burkholderiales > Burkholderiaceae > Burkholderia > Burkholderia sp. ABCPW 14. The sequence continues at coordinate 72,688 of NZ_LOVS01000021.1, forward strand.
TCCGCTGCTCACGGCCGCTCATCCGCTGATCGTCGGCATGATGTCCGACGCAAGCGTGTGGCCGTTCGCCGAGCGCGGCGCGTATTGCGCGTCGAAGGCCGGCCTCTATCAGTTCTTCGACGTCGCGCGGCAGGAGCTGCGCGAGCGCGGCATCCGGATGACCGCCGTGCTGCCGAGCCGCATCGACACGCATTTCCAGGGCGGCCACGCATCGGCCGCGCCGGGCAGCCGTCCCGGCGCGCTCGATGCGGCCGACGTCGCGACGATCGTCGCGGATCTGTTCGACGGCCCGCCTCATATCGAAATCCGCGAGCTGCGCGTGACCGCGTTCGCGTCCAGCTTCGGTCCGTTCCCGGGAGGAAACCCAACGTGACGATCTTCACAGCCGTTCATCCGGCCGGCCATTCGCGGCCGATCGGCAAGTATTCGCCCGCCGTGTCCGTGCCGATCGGCGCGGGACAGCGCCTGCTCTTCATCAGCGGCCAGGTCGCGACCGACGCCGACGGCGCCGTGCTCGCGCCCGGCGATGCCGGCGCGCAGACCGAGGCCGTGTTCGAGCGCCTCGCGCGCATCCTCGACACGGCGGGCGGCGATCTGTCGGCGCTCGTCAACGTCGTGATCTATTTGCGCGACATCGCCGATTTTCCCGCGGTGTCCGCGGTTCGCAACCGCGTGCTCGGCACGCCGCCGCCCGCGAGCACGCTCGTGCAGGTCGCGTCGCTCGCCGAGGCGGGCTGCGTCGTCGAAATCAGCGGAATCGCCGTGATCGGCGAGGACGGCGAACGTGGCTAGCCACGCCGACGCGCCCGCATCGCGCGACGCCGCCACCGCCGACGCAGCCGGCGCAGCCGATCCGCGCGGCCTGCGGGCGACGCTGCCGCGCGTCGCGCGGCAGGCGAGCGTGCTCGTCGTCGGCTCGCTGAACGTCGATCTGCTGCTGTACAGCGACGTGTCGCCGAGCGAAGGCGACTCGCTGCCCGTGCGCGCGATCACGCTGCCGGGCGGCCATGCGGGCAACTGCGCGTCCGCGCTGGCGGCGCTCGGCCTGGCGGTTTCGATCGTCGCGGCCGTCGGCGACGACGCCGACGGCGAGCGGCTGCTCGTCGACCTCGACCAGCGCGGAATCGACACGCGCTTCGTGCGGCGCGTCGCGCACGCGCACACCGGCCGCGCGATCATCCCCGTGCTCGGCCCCGAGCGCCGCAACTACATGCTGCTCGATCGTGGCGCAAACGAATCGCTCACCGCCGACGACGTGCGCGCCGCGCTGTCGGGCGTCGCGCACTGCGACGCGGTCATGCTGTTCGATCCGAGCATCGACGCGCTCGCGCGGACGATCGCGCTCGCGCGCGCGCGCCATCCGGCCGCCGCGCTGTGCTGGACGCCGTCCGGGATGTACTCGCGCGATCCGCTCGCGCTGCCGCTGTTGCCGCGATGCGACGTCGTGTTCGCCAACGCGCGCGAGTTCGCGCATCTGTGCGGGCAGGACGGTCGCGTGCTCGACGCGCTGAATGCGGTCGACGTCGTCGTCACGCTCGGCGAGCGCGGCGCGCTGTCCCGCCATCGCGGCGTCGAGACGCGCGCGCCGGCGCACTCGTGCAAAGTCGTCGATCCGACCGGCGCGGGCGACGCGTTCGCATCGGCGTATCTGCTCGCGCGGCTCGCCGGCCTCGATGCGGCCGGCCGCCTGCGGCTCGGCAACGCGGGCGGCGCATGCGCGGTCGGCACGCGCGGCGCACGCGACGGCCTGCCGACGCTCGACGCGCTGCTCGACGCGACGCTCGGTGGCCCGGGCGGCACATCCGCGCCGCCGCGCGTCGCGATGCCGCCGCGAGCCAAGGAGCCCGCCCATGCGCATGCGGCGAAGCGCTGACGGCTGGCGCGGCCTCATCGGCCGCACGTTCACGCCCGAGCGCGCGGCGAGGCTCGCCGCGGCGATCGTGACCATCGCGCGCGCACAGGACGGCGACGGCCCGCGCGTCGTCGTCGGCTACGACTGTCGCCGTCTCGGACGCCGCACCGCGCAGCTCGTCGCGCGCGCGGCGGGCGACGCGGGCGCGCGCGCCGTGCGCATCGTCGCGCATCTGCCGACGCCGACGGCGTCGTACCTCGTCGGCGCGGGCGACGCCGAGCTCGCGCTGCTCGTCACCGCGAGCCACAACCCGCCCGAATGGAACGGCGTGAAGGCGAAAGGCCGCCCCGGCTGCTCGCTTGATGCCGAGCTCGAACGGCGCGCGGATGAGCTGTTCGACGACTCGGAGCGCGCCGCCGGCGACGCGCGGTTCGGCGAACCGCCCGGCAAGCCTTCCGGCAAAGCCGACGAAGCGCGCGCGGACGATGCCCGCGGTCCCGGCGACGCGATCTTCGAAGAATGCGATGCGTCGCCGTGGATCGACCGACACGTCGCGCATGTGCTGTCGCGCCTGCCCGCGACGCCGGAGCGGCCGCTGCGCGTCGTCGTCGACGGGCTCGGCGGCATCGCGGGCGGCGCGATGCTGCGCCTTTGCGGCGCGCTGCGCTGGTCGGCGACGCCGCTCGGCTGCACGCCGTCCGCGAACTTCGGCGGCGTCGCGCCCGATCCGTCGCTGCCCGCGAGCCGCGGCCGCGCGGCCGACGCGGTGCGCACCGGGCGCGCAGATCTCGGCCTCGTCGTGGACGGCGACGGCGACCGCGTCTATGCGATCGACGGCGACGGGCGCACGGTCGAGCCGCACGAACTGTTCGCGCTGCTGCTCGCGCATCGGCATCGGCGGCGATACGGCCATCCGGAGCGCGGCATCGCGATCACGGCGGCAACGGGCGCGCTGGTGCGCCGGATGTGCGCGCGATGGCACCGCCCCGTCGTCGAGCTGCCGGTCGGCTTCAAGCACCTGTCGCCGCTGCTCGTCGAGGGCCGCATCGACGCGGGCGCCGGCGGCGTCGGCGATCTTGCGTTCGCCGAATTCGGCGTCGACCGCGATCCGTTCGGCGCCGTCGCACTCCTCGCCGACCTGCTCGCGACGAGCGGCCGGCCGCTCGCGTCGCTCGTCTCGGACTTGCGGCATCGCTACGGCCGCTTCGACTGGCACGAGTCGCACGTCGACGGCGACGCCACCGACACGCAGCTGCGCGCCGCCGGCCGGCGCGCGCTCGAACGATGCGGCTTCGACGCACGTACGGCGCGCATCACGACCGTCGACGGCGTCAAGTTTTCGCTCGACAGCGGCGAATGGCTGCTGTTGCGGCCGTCCACGACGGAAGGCGGCATCCGCGTATACGGCGAGCTGCTGAGCGCGCGAGCGGCCGGCGCGGCCACGGCGCTCGCCGCGCACGTCGCCCGCGCGCTCGCCGCCGAGCGAAGCCCGTAGCCGCGCGCCGTCGGAGGAACACCCCGTGCACGATCGCTATCGCCTGATTCTGATCCGCCACGGCCCGACGCCGGACACCGTCGACGGGCGCTTCTGCGGCGCGCGCGACCCGGCGCTCACGGCGCTCGGGCACCGGATGGCGATCGAGACGTCGCGGCATCCGGCGCTGCGCGGCATCGCCGTCGTCGTGACGTCGCCGTCGCTGCGCGCGCGACAGACCGCGCGCCACATCGCCGACGCGAACCGCGTGCCGATCCTCGTCGACGAACGGCTGCGCGAGCTGTCGTTCGGCGCATGGGAAGGACGCGTGCCCGACGACGTGCGCGACGAGCCCGCGTACCGGCGCTGGATCGACGACCCGGCGACCCGCGCGCCGCCCGGCGGAGAAACCGGGCTCGCGGTGCTCGCGCGCGTGACGTCGGCGGTGCGCGACGCGGTCGATGCGTTCGACGACATCGCGCTCGTCACGCACAAATCGCCGATCCGGCTGCTCGCAGCGTTCTACGGCGCGACGCCGCTGTCGCGCTTCAGGCAGATCGCCGGCATCCATGCGTGCTCGGTTTCGCTGATCGTGCGCGACGGAAGCAACATTGCGCTCGGACCGCTCGGCGACACGTCGCATCTGTCGCCCGCGTGGCGAGCCGATCCCGATCATGCATACGCGCCGCCCGACGACGCGCGCGCCCTCGACGCCGCCGCGACGCGCGACGCGTCGCCGCTCACCGGAAGGCGCGACGGATAGCGCCTTCCATCACTCGACAGGAGTTACGCATGCCACGCTCGAAGCGCATCGCCATCATCGCGGGCACCGGGCTCGCCCGCGGCCTCGACGCATTCCTCGGCAACCGCGAGACGATCGAGAACGTGCGGGTCACGTTCGGCCGACGCAGCGGCGCCGTGCTGCATTACACGACGGGCCGAATCGGCGGCGTCGAAGCGATCATCCTGCCGCGGCACGGCCCGACGCTCGAGATTCCCGACCGCAGCCCGGCCGAGCTCGTCGCCGGGCTCGGACACGAAGCGCACATCTGGCACCTGCACGAGCTCGGCGTGCAAGGCGTCTACGCGTTCAACTCGGTGGGTTCGCTCGACCTCGATCTGCCGCTCGCCGCCGACAACGTGTTCCTCGCGCCCGACGACTATGCGCGCGGCCTGTCGAGCGTGTCGCACAGCTTCGGCAAGCTGGCGAAGCACGTGCATCCGTCGATGCGCGAACCGTTCGACGCACGGCTGCGCGCGAACCTCGCGCTCGCGGCCGAGAAAGCGGGCGCGAAGCTGCTGATGGAGGGGCTGTACATCCAGTCGGTCGGCGACGCGTTCGAAAGCGTCGCCGAGGTCGATATGTACCGCCGCGTCTACCAGGGCCGGCGCAACCGGGTGCTCGGCATGACGGCGGGCGCGGAGCTCGTGCTGTGCCGGCAAATGGAGATTCCGTATGCGCTCATCTGCGCGAACTGCAACTGGGCGGAAGGACTCGATCCGCACAACGCGGTGACGCATCCGTTCGTGCTCGCCGGCATGCAGCCCGCGGCGGCGACGCTCGCGAAGATCGCCGAAACCGTGCTGCAGATCGAGGCGGCAGCTTGAGCGGGTTCCGGGCCTTGCGCGCGCGATCGGACGCCGCGTGCGGCGCGTCGCCGTCGGGCGGCAGCGATGCGGTTCAGAAACGGCGCGCGTCGTTTCCGATCGCGTGCGACTGGGCAGCGCCGCGAACGATTCCATCGATTCGACCGTTGCGATGGCCGGCGGCATCGCGCGCGTTGCCTTCGCCTGGCTTGCTTGGCTTGCTTGGCTTGCTTGGCTTGCTTGGCTTGCTTGGCTTGCTTGGCTTGCTTCGCTCATTCGATTCGCATCGCAGCGGCCGATGGCTAACCGCTCAGCACATCGAAGCGCCGCCGCAGCAACGCCGCGCGTTCGAGATCCTTGCGCCGCCCGAACAGCCGCAACATCCGTTCGAGCGCGAGCGGCGACGGCACCGGCACCTTCACGTTCGCGACGGCGACGTACCGCATCGAATCGACGACGACCTCGCGCCACGCGCGGCCGTCGTTGACTTCGAGACGGCCCATCACCTCGACGTCGAGCGGGGCGAAGCCGAACCGCGCGAAGCGCGACCGAAAACGTGCATCGTCGACGGGACGGAATTCGGCGCGGCGCGACGCGGCCCAATGTGCGATCGCGGCGTCTGCGTCGCGCATGCTCGTCAGCACGTCGACGTCCTTCGGCGCGACGTCGACGCCGTACAGCGCGAGCGCGGCGCTGCCGATCACGCACCACGGATCGCGAAACATCGCCGTCATCGCCGGCACCGCCAGCGACAGTGTCTGTTCGAGCGCCGCTTCGACGGATGGTCGAACCATGGTTCCTCCGTGCGGCTGCGAAGCGCGAGGCCGCGCAGCGTGCGTATCGACGAAACGCGACCGCGTTCGGCGGCCGCGACACATCGAAATCCTTACTTTAACGATTTTTGGAGGCGAGCATGACAAGGATCGTCATCACGGGTTCCGCCGGCAAGGCCGGCGCGTTCGTCGTGCGCGAATTCGCCGCGCATGGCTACGACACGCTCGGCGTCGATGTGAAGGCCACCGTCGTATCGAGCGCGCTCGGGCATCTGCCTTCGATGAAGGCCGATTTGCGCGACCTCGGGCAAGCCGTCGAATCGTTCGAAGGCGCGGAGGCGATCGTCCATCTCGCGAACGTGTCGCTGCCCGGCATGTTCCCGCCGGGCAAGACGTTCAGCGACAACCTGACCGTCAACTACAACGTGTTCAGGGCCGCGCGCCTGCTCGGCATCCATTCGATCGTGTGGCTGTCGAGCGCAGCGGTCGTGAACGACCTGTTCGATCCGTCGGGAGAGATCGACGTGCCCGTGACCGAAGATTCGCCCGTGCGCGCGGGCTCCACATACGCGCTGTCGAAAATCGTCACCGAGCAGATGGCCGGCTTTTTTTGCGGCGAACACACGTCGATCGTCGGCCTGCGCGCGCCCGTGATCGAAGACCCGGCCGATTATCCGCACTACACGCAGTACCACGGCGATCCGCAGGCGCGCCGCTGGCATCTGTGGTCGTACATCGACGCGCGCGACCTCGCCCGCGCATGCCGCCTCGCGGTCGAAGTGCGGCCGATCGGCGTGCACAACGTGTTCGTGTCCGCGCGCGACACCGTGATGGCCCAGCCGATCGACGCGCTCTTCAAGCTGCGTTTTCCCGGCGCGCCGGTGCCGGGGCGGCTGCGCGAAAGCGGCAGCTTCTTCGCGCCGGAACACGCGAAGCGACTGTTCGGCTTCGAGCCGATCCATTCGTGGCGCGACGAACGATGAGATGAACGCGAGGTCATCATGAACGCGACGCATTCGAACGGCATTTATTCACTCGACGGACAGCGCGTGCTGATTGTCGGCGGATCGAGCGGCGTCGGACTCGCGCTTGCGCGCGAGGCGACGCGGCTCGGCGCGCAGACGATCATCGTCGGACGGGATCGCGCGCGGCTCGATCGCGCGGCCGCGATCGTCGGTGCGGGCGTGATCGCCGAGGCGGCCGACGTACGCGAGCCGCGCGACGTTCGGCGGCTTGCCGAGCGCATCGGGCGCATCGATCATCTGTGTTTGAGCGTCGCTCACGACATCGCGCCGCATTCGATCGCCGACGATCTCGATACGCTAAAACGGCACTGGGACAGCTTGTTCTGGTCGTCGCTCGTCGTCGTCAAGGAAACGCTCGCGCATCTCGCCGAGACGGGATCGATCACGTTCGTCACGGGGTCGCTGAGCCGCAGGCCGGTGGCGGGAAAATCGCTGTTCACGTCGTCGCAGTGCGCGATCGAAGGCATCGCGCGGGCGCTGGCGGTCGAGCTTGCGCCGCGACGTGTGAATACCGTGATTCCGGGGTTGCTCGATACGCCGCTTTGGAACGCGCTCGATCCGGCGCGGCGCGCGGCGTTTTTTGCAGGGCACGCGGCGAAGCTGCCGGGGAGGCAGATCGGGCGGGCCGAGCATGTGGCCGGGGTGGTGATTGCTTGTATGGTGAATGGGTTTGTGACGGGGGCGGCGTTGACTGTCGATGGGGGGGAGCAGGTTGTTTAGCTGTGGCGCTTCGTGGGAGAAGCTCATTCGAAGTGGCCAACGGGACCGTGCTATCTAGTCGGCCACGTTGGATCGCGACCGGCTCGAGGGTGCGCTGGGCAATGCGCGGTACTGTGCGGCGTCGGACACAATCCGCGGATGACCCTTCGGAATCTGCGCCGTCTTTACGCCCAGCCTCCTGCCGTGCCACTCGAACGCGGGATGGTTTCGCTAGCGACGGCATAACGCCACGCTGATAAAAGAGAATTGGTCTGATGCCAGCAAGTTACTCAATTTATGATCAAAATAATTCAAAAATTACAACATATCTATACAATTTATCACATCAATTAAATGATAAATACTCACAACCAAACTGATGACGACATCACTAAATGTTTCACATAAATTATATTGAAAATCAAAGCGCAAATTAAATCACACACTTGCAATTTCACGCCCACCTCAATCGATCACACCCAACCCATTGAGTGCTCTATTTCGTCCACCCTTTACTCTCATCAGCATTATCGACGGTCCCCGCCGCAAGAAATCCGTGCTGCTCCCAGTCCCATGCCGTACGCTTCTCTACCGGAACCCCTCCAATAGTTACTGCTTTTTTTTCGAAGATAACTTCATATCTTTCACCGGTTTGGCTGTCGTTCTGATTGACCCACGCATCTTCTAACGCAAGGCGCTCTTTGTCTCCGGCACTCAGATCAAGTGAAAAATTACTCGTTAAGTGGCCCATTTGGACAGTTGGATGCGCCCGTCCGAAAACAGGTACATTACCGCTCAGGTCATCCTCTGCGTCTCCCCAATTCATAAGTTCGTGATGCTTCTTCGCATTCTTCCCTAGCGTTTCAACAAATTTCTTCAACTCTTTCCCACTACCATCTCGAGCAAGAAGGAAACGCAGAGGGTGATCATGATCTTTCCATATTTCATTCAAAGCAAATCGTTTAAATCCACTTCTGCAGTTCAGTCCGAGCGGATCTATCCAAGATAATGGATTCAGCGCAAATTGATACAGGTTCAATCCACCCAACAATCGAATGGCATCTTGGCTTATAAAATTCCCGATATGTGTATCGTAGTATCTATGTCTGTTATAGTGCAACCCTGTCTCTACATCATGGAATTGTCCTTGGAACCGCAGCGGTTGATCCAATTCCGCTCGAACCCTTGTTTCATTAGTGCGCCCCCACGCAGCATACTTGCCCTCCCACACGACCGCGCCCAATGAATCGGTAATTCGGGTCGGTGCTCCATTGGGATCGGTGTGGAAGAAATGCCGTGTTGCAGATTCCGAAGCCGACGGCAACGGAGGCGTCGTCTCCGCATGCATGTACCGCATTTCCACTAGTGGCCGAAACGTCCCGGGGTAATAAACCCACTCACGAACTCCACCGAATCCGTCCGCCGGCGCGGTCTGGTCAACCGCATGGGCGAATGCGCGGAGTTGCGGCGGGCCTGTATCTGGATCCGTATTCGACAATAGCCGGTCAACCATCCGGTTCCCATACGTAATCTCGCTTGCGAGCGCATCTCCGTCCCAAAAGAAACAACCGACACGCGAAAGCGATGTCCAATCGGACGTTGCCTCTGGTCCCGAGCCGGTATCGCGCCAAATCTCAGTGCTCTTCTTTATCCGTCGACGGAATGTGTCGTACGCAAAGCGAGTGCGAATACTCACTGTGCCGCCTGAGATTTCCCCTGCGGCTGGCGGTTGACGCACCGTCAGTGTCTCGATCAACAATCCATCGCCGTCCCACCGCAACATCAAGTCCTGGCGCGCGTCCCTTTTACGTATCAGATTGCCAACACGATCGAACGCGTAGTAGCAGCCGTCATATTCGCCTTCGCGTACCCATGTATCGACGCGCTGGTCTTGTCCGACCGCGTTCGTCCGATCGCCCTGGCGAATCCGGGTTTTTAGCAAGTTACCGGCAGCGTCATACAAGAATCGGTGCAGCGTCCCAGTTGGGTCTAGGTGGCTAATCAGCTTGCCCGTCGGGTCATATTCAAAGCGCTCGGTGCCGAGCCGGGAGTCGCACTTGCCGGTCATCTCGCCGTTGACGTCATACTCGTATTCGCTGGCAAACAGCGCACTGGTACCGCCCAGCAATGCTTGCTTCGCAAGCAGCCCGTCAGACGTGTATGACAATTCGCGCCGCAACTCGGCGCCAAGATGCTCGATGCGAATCTGACCAATCGCGTCGCGTTCGAATGTAACCGGCGCAGCATCGTCAATCTGGATCGACGTGATCGCGTCAAGCTCATCATATTCGTACCGGATGGCATGAGTGATCACTCCACATCGGGTGTCGAGTCGGGTCCAGCGCTCGATACGATTGCCGCCTGCATCGTACACGTTGGCGATCGTGAAATCGTCGCCCTGCCGTTCCTCCATGACACGGCCAGCCGCGTCATACGTAAATTCCACCCGCCTGTCCGGGTTCTTCGCGGCAATCAAGTTCCCGACGCGATCATACGAGAACGTTTCAGTCCGGATTCCGTCGGGTTGACGCCGGTCCATCACGCGCTTTTTCACGATACGTCCAAGCACGTCCGTTTCGTAGTCGATCGTCCGTCCGAGTGGATCGATGCTGCGCAGTAGCTCGCTCATCGAGCCATACTCATAGCGGCGCGCCTCCCCCCAGTAATCGATCTCTTCGACGATACGCCCCAACGCATCGCGCTTGAGTTGATACAGTTCGCCGCACTCATTGACGACACCAATCAATTGTTCCTCGGTGTCGTACCGGTATTCGACCATGCCAGCGTCCGCCATCAATCGTTTTTTGACCCGTCCGAGCGCAGAGTACTCAAATTGCGTGACCCGACCGTTCGCACCGACGTAGCGCGTCAGATTGCCATCGACGTCATAACTGCAAGACGTTTCCCGCCCGCCGGGCTCGATTGCTCGTGTCAGGTTGCCGTTTCGGTCATATTCGTAGCGGCTCACTTGGTTCAGTGCATCGGTTATCCGAATTACGTTTGCGCACGCATCGTATGCATACAGGGTGCGGTGTCCAAGTGCATCGGTAATCGCTTCGAGGTTGCCGTCACGATCGTAGCCAAAGCGCGTCACTGCGCCACGAGCTCCCGTATGGGCCACCAGTTTCCCATGCGGGTCGTACTCGTAGTACCGGGTTGCCCGCGAGGGTGTGGCCTGCGCGAGTAAATTACCGCGCTCATCCCATGAGTACCGCCACTGCCACGCAACAGGCGCCGTCACGCATACGGGCCTTTGGTTCGCATTGTATTCAACCCGAATCGCGCTCCCATCCGGCAACGTCTGCACAATCAAACTGCCATACGCGTCATATTCCCAAGCCGTTGTCCGCCCCGCCGAATCGATCACCGCACTCGTGCGCCCCTGCGCGTCATACCGATACCCGGTCACGCCGCCTAGCGGATCAACCTCCGCCACCGGCATCCCGCGCTCGTTCATCTGCGTAACCGTCGTATGCCCGAGCGAATTGGTGACGCGCGTTTCCATCCGCGCGCGGTCGTAGACGAACCGATAGTCGAACAATCCGTTGTCGCCCCAAGCATGATCAACGCGCCACACGCCATCGTCGCCCAACTGGTAGCTGTAATAGAACGACACGCCGCGCGCGCTCGTGTGGCTCACCATCCGATGGCCGGCCGCGTACTCGAAATGATGCGGATGCGCCATCGCGTCGATCGCCGCCGCCAGATTGCGCTCGCGATCATGTTCGTAGCTCACGAGCGGATGCGCGTTCCCGCCCGCATCGATCAACGTCAGCGATGTCAACAGCCCGGCGTGCAGCCCCCTGCCCGTGCCGCACTCGACCAAACGCTCAGTCTGCCCGTCGCACTTCCATTCGACGAGACGCACGAGCCCGCCATACACGTCACGCTCGAACACCCACGCATTGCCGTTGAGATCGGCCATGCGATCGATCGGCAGCGTGAGCCGCGACTCGCTGTCGAGCGCCGCGACTGCATCTCGCCAACGAGAAGGCAGCACGAACCCGTATTCGATACCCTCACGCGTGCGCAGCACCATCCGCCCATCGTCGCAATACAACGCATGCCCATGCTGCCAGTCATACGTGCGCGCCGGCCAACCGTCGCCCGCCGGCACCACGTCGAAAGCGGTCGCATGATCCGGAAAATACGCAGCCGCGCCGATCCCGTCTTCATTGCGCATCAGTTCGAGCCGGATATCGGCCGGCGTCTGCCAGCCGAAACCGACAGCACCCGCATGACGATCGTGGCTCGCGTAATATCGGTCCCACACGAGCGGCAAACGGCCGGACACGGTGAAGTCGTTCTGCTGCAAAACGACTTCACCAGTCGTCACGTCGACCGGCTCCGCCTTCAGCACCGTGCATCGCAAGAACCCCGACTTCAGATGCAGTTTGTCCGCAAGCTTCTTCGCCCACTTCGATCCCTGAAACGCCTTGAACATCCCCTTGGCGGCCGCCGCCATGTTCATCACCGGCGGCCCGCCGATGAGCACCGGCCGCCCGGCGGGAATCGGCAGCATCACCGAACTCGGCATCGACAGATGCGTGCGCGCCGTATGCGCACCATTGTGCGGCGGCGGCTCGATCCCTTCGGCCCAGCAACTCATCGCGGACAGCGCCATGTACGAAAACGGATCGTTGTTCGCGAGCACGGTGCGGCTGCCCATGTACGATTCGGCGTCGTCGGACGGCAGCGGATCGGGCGGCGCGAACGTTTCGCCCAGCGGGAAGTGCAAGCCCGGCACATGAAACGAATGCGTGCCCGCCGTCGCGCGCATCAGCCCGTTCACGAAGATCGGCCTGCCGGCGGTCGCGCCCGCCCCGACGCCCGCGCCCATCGCGTTCGCCGCGTCCCCTTTGATCGACGATACGTCGCGATTGAGCTTCAGCGCCTCCGCGATCATCGGATTGCTCGTGACCTTCTTCATCTGGTCATCGAGCGAATCGAACGTATCGGTCAATTTCTCGACGTCGTCGGGATGATCCTTCAGATATTCCAGCACCGCGTCTTCGGCGATTGCCATCGCAATGCTGCCGATCACGCCCTTCGCCGCCTCGACGTATTCCCGCAGATCGAGCATGAAGCCGATGTGCGGATGCGGCAAGAACACGGGAGGCAGACCCGGCGTGACGATCACGGAATGCACGTCGACGCCGACGACGGGATCGAGATGCTTGACGGCCGGCAGCGCCATGTTTTCCGCTCCTTGCTCGCGCTCAGCGTCCGCCGCGCAGCGCCGCGACCTTGTCGCTCAGCTCGCTGCGGCGTCGGTCGAATGCGCCGACCTGCTTGACCATCCATTCGACGACGAGCCGCAAGTTGCTGTTCAAGCGCATCGATTCGTCGATCAGAAGTCCCGCGTCGAGCGCGTTGAAGCCCGCCTCCAATGCGTGCTCGCGCTCGCCCGCCTTCTCCCAGCACACCGCGCTCATGCGCCATGCCTCGACGGTCATCAGCGCGTCCTGCGCAGCCGTCGTCGACGCCGCCGCGCGCTCGTAGCAATACGCGGCCGGCGCGAAATCCTTGTGCGTCAGATGCACGCTCGCTTCGCCGAACAGTCCGTTCGCGACGAGCTTGTGCCCCGCCGGATGCGCTGCGCCGACCGCGCGCTCGCCGCTTTCGGTCGCTTGCCGATAAGCGTCGAGCGCGCGTTCGTGGTCACGCCACTTCAGATACGCCGCGCCCGCGATCAAATGCACGACCACGCACTGATCGAACCACTGCTCGCGCGCCGCGATCTGCAACGCCGCCGCGCGCAATCGTTCGAGCCGCGCCGGATTGCCGTCGCCGATCGTCTCGCTCAGCTCAACGAACAGTCGCCTGAATTCGCCGTTCGGTCCGCGCTCGCCGGATTCCGCGAGCAATTCGCGCGGTACGCTCGCCATCATGTAACGTCCCTTTACGATGCGGGCGGTGCTCGAATGTTGCTGTTGCAATGGCTTGAACGGTTCGGCATCGATGCGCGGCAACACGAATCGCACGCGCGCGCCGAGTCTCGACGAGGATTCGATGACGTCGAGCAGTGCGCCGAGCCAGCGCGCAAGCGCCGCATCGTCTCGAACCTGTGCAGGCTGCAACGCGAAAACCATCGCCGGAAAGATCTCCGGATGGTGATGCATCAAGCTGTCGGCCACGGTCAGAAAGCGTAGAATCGGATGTCCGCCGTCATCGCGAGGCGGTTGCCAATCCGCACGCAGTCCTTGTGCGTTCGATGCCTCGCGCCGGCTGTCGTAAAACCCGACGAGTTCGTCCGTCAGCGCCTGCGCGTAGCGCGCTTCATCGACGAAATCCGAGCGCATGACGATCACCGCGCTCGCCATCTCCTCCTGCGTCTGGAAATAAAGCTGCACGAGCTGCGCGTCGGCTTCGTTCGTTTGCCAGATCATCAGCCTTGCGGCGCGATCCTTCGCAAAGCTCTGCCAATCCGTGTGCGCATCCATGAACCTGCGCTCCACGGGGTTCGTGGGTTGCCAGTTCTGCATGATTCTCGCGCCCCGTCAGGGGTTCAGTTTCAGTATCGTGCCTTCCACCGTGTGCTCGCCCGTCGCCGACGATGTCACCGTCTTGCCGCGCACGCTATGGCTTCCGCTAGCGCTCGATTCCACCGTGACGCCGTTGATCACGATCGTGCCGTCCTTCTTCAGCGTGATGCTGGCATTGCCGCAAACGAGCGCGATCTGATCGCCCGCGCCGACATGCACGTTGTTCTTCACGTTCATCGCGTGACTCGCGCCGACGTTCACCGTCTGCGATTGGCCGACGTTGAGCACGTGCGCGCCCTTGATCGTCGACGTTCGTGCACCGATCTCCTCCGCGTGATGTTCGGCGACGGTCGTCTTCATGCTTTTCGAATGCGTCTGATAGTGCGTAGTGACGTTCAGCGTCTTGCCCTGTCCGATCGATTCGGTCTTGTCTTTCGCGACCGTCTCCACGTGATTGCCGCCGATCGTCGCTTCGCGATTCGCGCCGATCGTCACCGCTTCGTTCTGGCCGACCTGCCTCGTGCGATTGCCTGCGACGCCATGCGTCTCGTTTCCCCCGATTTGCGCGACGCGATGCTGCCCGACGTTGATCGTTTCGTTCTGCCCAACGCTCCGCTGCCGGTTGTTCGCGACGCTCATCGTCTCGTTGTTGCCGACCGAATGCGCATGATCGTGCCCGACCGAAAGCGTGTGATCCTGCTCCGTCTCCGCGTCGAAATTGCGCTCCGCATGCATCCACAATTGCTCCGCGCCCTTCTTGTCCTCGAAGCGAAACGCGTTCGAATGCTCGGTCGTGCCGCCCGGCGACGAGCGCGACAGCAGCCCGCTTTGCGTCGCGCTCGCGGGCAAGCCCCACGGCGGCATCTTTTCGCCGTTGTACACGCGGCCCGTCACGATCGGCTGATCCGGATCGCCGTTCAGAAAGTCGACGACCACTTCGTCGCCGATGCGCGGAATCTGCACGCCGCCGAAGCCGCTGCCCGCCCACGGATTCGACACGCGCACCCAGCACGACGAGTTCTGATCGCTCTGTCCGTAGCGGTCCCAACGAAATTGCAGCTTCACGCGTCCGTACTGGTCCGTCCAGATTTCCTCGCCCTTCGGGCCGACGACGGTCGCCGTCTGCGGGCCGTTCGTGCGCGGCCGCGGCGTCGCGCGCAGCGATCGATACGGCAGGCTCGAAGGCTGCACGAGCACTTGCGATTCGTGCACGACCGCTTCGTTGCCGCTGTCGGTCGCGTACGCGTTCTCCTGAAACCGATACTGGCAGCGCACGATCAGGTACTCGCGATTCTGGTCGGCGCGCGGGCAGTGTTCGAGCGTAAACAGATAGCCGGGCGCGACGCCGCGCACGTCGGTGCGCGCGAGCGCGCGCTCGTGCTCGGCCTGCAGCTCCTCGAGCCGCACGCGGCTGTAGTGCGCGCCCGGCTCGTCGTCGCGATAGCCGCCGGGCCATTCGAACGACGCGAAGCTGTCATGATCGTGGCCGCGCGGATCGATCTTCTGCGCGGACAGATCCGCGCGCGGCTTCGTGTAGTCGTAGTCGCTCGTCTCGTGCTTGCCGATGCTCACTTCCTGCGCGGGCAGCCAGCTGTCGATGTGCTCTTCGTCGGCGATCGCGGTGCGGTCGCGCGCGATGAACGGGATTTTTTCGTAGCCGGGCAGCGCGACGTGCGACGACATCGCATCGCACAGCATCAGCGTATGCGTCTGCGCCGCGTGCTTGAAGTCGTAATAGATGCCTTCGAATTCCATCAGCCGCGACACGAACGCCGCGTCGGTCTCGTTGTACTGCACGCAGTATTCGCGTGACGCATACGTTTCGGTCAGGTGGTTTTCGATCGGGAATCCGTACGATGCAAGTACTTCCTGCACGATCTCCGGCACTGTCTTGTTCTGGAAGATCCGGCAATCGGAGCGCCGCGTCGCGAGCCACAGCCACGGGCGCACGATCAGCTGATAGCCGTAATGCCGCTCCGCGCGCCGCCCGACGAGCGACGCGCGCGCGACGATCCCGTTCAGATAGCGCTCCGATTCGTTCTGCTGCCGGATGCGCACCGTCACCGGCTTGCCGAGCAGCTCCTTCAGCGACAGGCTGTGGTTGTCCGCGAGCGCTTCGATCCGGAATTCGAACAATCGCCCGAGCGCTTCCTCGCCGTAGAGCCGGTGGAACTTCAGGGCGTCTCCGTGCAGGCTGTCGAGTGTGAACACGCGGGTCACGTTGCCTCCTCCTCTTCGAATCGATAAACGAACTGGCCTTCGTCCGCGCTCACTTCGATCCCCGACAGCGCGCGCCCTTCGATCGTCGCGCGCAGGATCTCCTGGCTGATGCGCGGCAGCACCGTGTGCGTGAGGATCGCGTCGACCATCCGGCCGCCGGATTCGATCGTCCGGCAGCGCTCGACGATCAGCGTGGTCGCCGAATCGGCGCAGTGCAGTTCGATCCCGTGATGCGCTTCGATGCGGCGCTCGATGCGTTCGAGTTGCAACGCGACGATCCGCGCGAGCATCTCGTCGGTCAGCGGGTAATACGGCACGACGGTCAGGCGTCCCAACAACGCGGCGGGAAACACTTCGCGCAGCGGCGCGCGCAGCGCGTCGGTCAATGTCTGCGCATCGGGCAAACGCTGCGGATCGCGGCACAGCTGCATCACGCGCTCGGAGCCGACGTTCGACGTGAGGATGATCACCGTGTTGCGAAAATCGATGTAGCGCCCTTCGCCGTCTTCCATCCAGCCCTTGTCGAACACCTGAAAGAAGATTTCGTGCACGTCGCGGTGCGCCTTCTCGATCTCGTCGAGCAGCACGACGCTGTATGGCCGCCGCCGCACCGCTTCGGTCAGCACGCCGCCCTGCCCGTAGCCGACGTAGCCGGGCGGCGCGCCCTTCAGCGTCGACACCGTGTGCGCCTCCTGAAACTCGCTCATGTTGATCGTGATCGCGTTGTGCTCGCCGCCGTACAGCATGTCGGCGAGCGCAAGCGCGGTCTCGGTCTTGCCGACGCCGGACGGCCCGCACAGCAGGAATACGCCGTGCGGCTTCGCCGGATCGTCGAGCCGCGCGCGCGCGGTCTGAATGCGTTGCGCGATCAGCTCGACCGCGTGCCGCTGGCCGACGACGCGCTCGGCGAGCGTATCGGCAAGCTTCAGCACCGATTGCATCTCGTCGCGCACCATCCGGCCGAGCGGGATGCCGGTCCAGTCGGATACGACGGCGGCGACCGCGTGCGTGTCGACTGCGGGCAGCACGAGCGGCGTCTCGCCCTGTAGCTCGGCCAGCTCGCGCAACGCGGCCGAGAGCCTCGCCTGTACGTCGGCGCGCGCCGTTGCATCGAGCGCGCGCGACGGATCGTTGTCGAGCAGCGAAGCACGCCAGTCGATGATCTTGTCGAGCGCGTCGCGCTCCGCCTGCCAGCGCGCATCGAGCGCATCGAGCACGGTCTGTTCGCTCGCAATCGACGCATCGATCGCATCGAGCCGCGATGCATCGCCCGCGCCGAGCGCGCACTCGCGCCCGATCAGTTCGCGCTCGACGCGCAAGCTGTCGATGCGCCGCCGCGCATCCTCGATCGGCGCGGGCACCGCATGCTGGCTCACCGCGACACGCGCGCACGCGGTGTCGAGCAGGCTGATCGCCTTGTCGGGCAACTGCCGCGCCGGAATGTAACGATGCGACAGCGTAACGGCCGCCTGCAGCGCGTCGTCGAGCACGAGCACGCGGTGGTGCGCTTCGAGCTTCGCGGCGAGCCCGCGCAACATCGTCAACGCCGCGGCCTCTTCCGGCTCGCGCACCTGCACGAGCTGGAAGCGCCGCGTCAGCGCCGGGTCTTTCTCGATGTACTGCTTGTATTCGGACCACGTCGTCGCGCCGATCGTGCGCAAGAGCCCGCGCGCGAGCGCCGGCTTCAGCAGGTTCGCCGCGTCGCCCGTGCCCGCCGCGCCGCCCGCGCCGACGAGCGTGTGCACTTCATCGATGAACAGGATCACCGGCCGCTCGCTCGAGCTCGCCTCGTCGATCACGCCGCGCAGGCGGCTCTCGAATTCGCCCTTCACGCTCGCGCCGGCCTGCAGCAAGCCGATGTCGAGCAGATACAGCTCCACGTCGCGCAGCGGCGGCGGCACGTCGCCCGCGACGATGCGCAGCGCGAAGCCTTCGGCGAGCGCGGTCTTGCCGACGCCGGCCTCGCCGACGAGCAGCGGATTGTTCTGCCGGCGCCGCAGCAGGATGTCGACGATCTGGCGAATCTCGCTGTCGCGGCCGACGACCGGATCGATCTCGCCCGCACGCGCACGCGCGGTCAAATCGACCGCGTAGCGCGCGAGCGCCGAGCCTTCGCGCGCCGAAGCCGGCTGCGCGCCGCCGCCCGCCGATGCGCGCGCGGCGGGCGGCGGCGCTTCCGGCGAACCGTTGACGATCTGTTCGAGTTCGTTGGCGAGCACGTCCGGCACGATCCGTTCGAAGTCGCGCGAGACCGCGTACAGCACGTTGCGCAGTTGCGTCGTCTTGACGATCGCGAGCAGCAGCATCGCGCTGCGGATTTGCGTCGCGTCGTACTTGAGCGTCGCGTAGACCCACGCGCGCTCGACCGCATCGTCGATGTGCGCGGACAGATCGGACACCGAACCTGCGCCGCGCGGCAGCCGGTCGAGCGCCGCGACGATCCCGCGATCCACCGACGCCGCATCGATGTCGAAGCGGCGCAGGATCCGGTGCAGGTCGCTGTCCGGGCGCTGGAGCATCTGGTTCAGCCAATGCACGAGCTCGACATAAGGATTGCCGCGCAGCCGGCAGAAGCCGGTCGCCTGTTCCAGCGTCTCGTAGAGAAAAGCATTCAGTTTTCCGAACAAGGTCACTCGGCCGATATCGGACATGGCGGTTTCCGTTCAGGCAGGTTGTCGATGGAACGCGTCGGCGGCGGCCGCCCGATCGGCAGCCGGCGGTCGCGCGCTCGCGATGCCCACGCTCGCAACGTCACGGGCGCGGCGGGCGCGCGCGTCGTAGCCGAGCACGAGATCGCGCGCGGGGCCGGGATCGAGCCGCTTGCCGAGCCACGCGGCGCGGCCGAGCCCGTGGCGGCTGCCGAGCGCGAGCGCCGGCACCTCGTCGCGCACGAGTTCGAGCTGCACGTCCCAGTCGAATTCGATGCCGACATATTCGCGCACCCATTGCGCGAGCTGCCGCGCGTGCACGCCGCCCGGCAGGAACCGCCGATATTCGTCGAGCGTCAGCGGGCCGAGCACGATCCGGAAGCGCGACTGCGCGTCGCGCACCGCGCAGCCGAGCACGGCGCCGCCAAGCGGCAGCGTCGGCCGTGTCGCGCGGATCGCGCAGCGCTGCGCGCGATCGAGCATCACCCATTGCGGCACGTGCTCGACGATCCGCGCGCGCACGCCGAAGTAGCGCCGCAGGATCTGCACGAGCCCTTCCGGATTGCGCGTGTGCCGCACCAGATGGCCGGCCTGGAAATACTTCGCGTGCGGCGCGAGCACGTCCGCGATGCGCGACGCATCGCTTGACGGCGCGTCGCGCGGCCCGATCAGGCTCGCGACGTATGCGTCGAAGCGCGCGCGCGCCGGCCGGTCGAGGCTGACAGTCGGCTGCGCGTCGGCCCACGCGCGGTAGAACAGCAGGATCAATCGATGATGAAAGAGATCGGCGAACGCGGCGAACGTCGGATCGTCATGCTGCTTCGCGCGCTCGTACGCGTATTCGGTCAAATGCGACGGCAGCGGCCCGTTCGGCCCGAACAGCCCGAAGCCGTGAATCGCGATGCGCGGCGTCGGGCAGCCGTCGCGCACGCCGGCCAGCATCGCCGCCGCGAACGTCAGCGACGGCGTCTGGCCGAGCCGCACCGGCTCGTCGCGCGGCCGCGACGCGTAGCCGAGCGGCGCGTGCGCCGGCGACAGCGCGTCGAGCCAGCGCAGCGCCTGGAACAGGTCGTAGCCGTGCGGCGCGGCGCGCAGGCGGCGCCACCATGCGTCGCGGCGCGCGGTGTCGGCGCCCGCGTTTGCGTTTGCGTTTGCGTTTGCGCCCGTGGCCGAAGGCTTGGGATTCGTCGTCATATCGCGGGCCGCCTGCCGACGCGCGCCGGCCATTGCGCGAGCCTGCCGCGCTGCGCGCTGCTCAGCACGCATTCGGCGAACGAGTTGATCGACACGTGTCGCGCGAAGAACTGCTCGAGCACCGCGCCGAGCAGAAACGGGCTGTCGCCGGAGAACGCATGATCGTCGACGGTCACGTCGACCTGCACGCCGCGCCCGAACATCAGCGGCCCGGCGGCGGGCAGCCGGCGAAACACCGGCGTGAACGCGACGCGATGCACGCCGTCGATCTGCCGGCGCATCGCCGCGTCGGCCGTGTCCGCGTGCAGGCCGAGCAGCTCGCGCAGCACGCGCGCGCCGTCTTCGTCGTCGACGTCGGTCAGCGTGTGGCGCGCGAGCCCGAGATGACTGACGAGCCGCCATGCGGTCTGCGCGTCGGCGATCGGCGGGCGCGGCCGCGACGGCCCGCGAATCGGCGCGATCCGCTCGACGGGCGCCGACACGCGCAGCGTGAACGTGTTCGCGTCGCCGGGCGATTGCAGCAGCACGAGGTCGCGGTTCGTGCACAGCGTATCGACGGACAGATAGCGGATCGATTCGTCGTACGGCGCGCAATCGCTGTCGACGAGCGACACGAACGTCTCGCTGCCGACGTAGCCCGTACGCGTGCCGTTCGCGCGCGCCTGCGCGGACACGAGGCGCGGCTCGCGGCGCACCGTGTAATAAGCGCCGTAGTTGCCGTCGTCGCCGGCAAACGATGCGTGGAACGGCCGGAACTCGCGCACCTGCCCGTCGTCGCGCTGCTCGCTCGCGAGCCGCTGCACCGCGTAGACCTCGTAGTCGAGCGGCCGGCTGCGATCGACGACGACGTGATGCTCGCGCGCGCCCGGATGGATCGGAATCCGGTCCGCACGGCGCGCGAACAGGTTCACGGCCGGCGTGCAGTTCAGCGCGAGATGCCGCGCGTCGACGCTGCTCTCGAGCGCCGCGTCGTGCCGGTCGAGCAACAGCGTCAGCTCGAACGCGTCGCCCGTCGCGCGCGCGAGCGCCGGCCGCAAGCCTTCGATGCTGAAGAACAGGAAGCGCGCGGGAAACGCAAAGTACTCGCGCAGCAGCCGATAGCCCTGGAAGCTGCGGCCGTCGTCGGGCAATAGCGCCTGATCGGCGTCGAAGCCCTGGTGGACGAGCGCATCCGCGCCGAGCACGTGCAGCCAGCGCGGCGGCTGGCCCGTATCGTGACAGACGACGCCGATCGTGTGCGCGGCGATCAGTTCCAGCAGATGCAGCGCGTCGCGCTCGGGGCCGGCGAGATGGAACATCAGCCGCTCGATCGGCATCTGCGCGAGACTCGCGCCGCCGCGCGCCTTCAGCCGGATTCGCAGCGCGCCGCGCACGTCACGCCGCGCGGCCGTCGCCGCGCGCGGCAGATACGCGGGCGCGCCCGTCACCGCCGCGGCGCTCAGTTCGAGCGGCCACAGCGTCAGATCGTGCGCGGTGCGGAACTCGCACGCGGTCTGCTCGGACGCGGCCGGCCGCGCGCGCAGCGCGGTGCCGGCCGGCAGCCGGTAGCCTTGCGCGAGACTGCCCTCGTTCATCATCGGCGTGAACCGCACGATCGCCATCGACGGAATCGGCGCGACGTAGCCGGGATACACGGCGTCGAGCAGCGTCTGCGTGAAGCGCGGAAACTCCGCGTCCATCTTGAGCTGCACGCGCGCGGTCAGGAAGCTGAAGCCTTCGAGCAGCCGCTCGACGTACGGATCGGGCGGCCCCGAATCGTGCATCCGCAAGCGCGCGGCGACCTTCGGGAACTGCTGCGCGAACTCGCCGCCGAGCTCGCGCAGATAGGCGAGCTCGCGGTTGTAGTACTCGAGGAGGCGCGTGTCCATCGCGTCAGCCTCCCGCCGCCGATAGCAGCGACATCGCGCCGGTTTCGAGATCGAGATCCGAGCGCAGCACGAACTCGACCGGATGCGGCACCGACCACAGCATGCCCTTGATCTCGAACATCAGCACGTTGTGCCGGCGCTCGCCCGCCGCGCCGTCCGGCGCGTCGAGCACGCTGCGGACCTCGACGCTGTCGGGCGCGATGCGCGGCTCGAAGCGGACGATCGCATCGCGAATCGACGCCTCGACCGACATCCGCTCGACGCCGGACATCGGCTTGCCGACGAGCGGCCGCATCCCGTAGTTGAGCACCGACGCCTGCGCGTGCGCGAACGCCGACCAGTCGACGAAGCCGTCCTCGCCGTTGCGCGTGTTGAGCAGCCACGACAGATCGCGCAGCACCGCCGCGCGCAGCCGCTCGCCGCCGATCGCCTGCGCGTCCGGCGGCTCCGCGCGCCGCTGCGGTTCAGCGTCGGTCAGCCGGTCGAGCAGCGCGGGCTGCAGCCGGTCGCGCGCGGCGCGCATGCCGCCCTCCCGGTCGCGCCGGGATCGCTCGTCGTCGTCCATGATCCGCGTCCCCTGCCGTCACATCTCGGCGTTTTCCTTGATGTTCCAGCCGACCGACACTTCGGCGCCCTTGCCGCCGCTGTCGGACTGCTGCCAGTACTGCTTCTTGACCTTCGCGGCCTGGAAGCCATACTGCATCATCAGCCGGTCGGCCGCGTCGCCCGGATCGACGCCCGCGATCTGCGCCGACGTCACGAGCACTTCCTGCAGCGTCACGCGCAAGAACTCGATCTGCGTGCCGCCCGTCTTGCACGCCGAGATCTCGACCGTCGACAAGTGCTTGCCGCTCGCGCAGTTCTTGATGATCGCCGATGCGCCCTTGTCCATGTAGGCGGCGACGACGAGATCGTTGAAGCTCGCCTTGCCGGCGTTGCCGCCGCTGCCGCTCGCCATCGCGCCCGGCTGGCTTGCGCCCCACGAGAACGACTGGATGTCGGTCCAGCCCTTGTGCTGTGCGTCGGCCGATTCGCCGGTGACGCCGTCCACTTTCATAAACATTGCCACGCCCATCGATCTCTCCGTCCTGGTTGATTGGGGGATGTCAGTCGAATGTCAGTCGGTTGACGCTCATTCGCCCACTGCTTTCGCCGACGGCAGCTTCGAGATGAGCCGCAGCGACACGGTGAGCCCTTCAAGCTGGTAATGCGGCCGCAGGAAGAACTTCGATGCGTAATAGCCGGGGTTGTCCTCGATCTCCTCGACAACGACCTGCGCGGCCGCGAGCGGCTTGCGCGCCTTCGTTTCCTGCGACGAGTTCGCCGGATCGCCGTCGACGTAGTTCATGATCCAGTCGTTGAGCCAGCGCTCCATGTCGTCGCGCTCGCGGAACGAGCCGATCTTGTCGCGCACGATGCACTTCAGGTAATGCGCGAAGCGGCAGCACGCGAACAGGTACGGCAGGCGGCCGGACAGCCGCGCGTTCGCGGTCGCGTCCGGATCGTGATACTCGGCCGGCTGATACAGCGACTGCGCGCCGATGAACGCCGCGAAATCCGAGTTCTTCCGGTGAACGAACGGCATGAAGCCGTTCTTCGCGAGCTCGGCCTCGCGGCGGTCGCTGATCGCGATCTCGGTCGGGCACTTCTGGTCGACGCCGCCGTCGTCGGTCGGGAACGTGTGGCACGGCAGCCCTTCGACCGCGCCGCCCGATTCGACGCCGCGTATCGACGAGCACCAGCCGTACAGCTTGAACGAGCGGTTGATGTTGGCCGCCATCGTGTACGCGGAATTCGCCCACGTGTAGCGCTCGTGGCTCGCGGCGTCGGTGTCTTCCTCGAAGTCGAATGCGTCGACGGGATTCGTGCGCGCGCCGTACGGCAGCCGCGCGAGGAAGCGCGGCATCGCGAGCCCGACGTAGCGCGAATCCTCGGACTGGCGCAGGCTGCGCCACGCCGCGTACTCGGTGTTCTGGAAGATCTTGGTCAGATCGCGCGGATTGGCCAGCTCCTGCCACGAATCCATCTGCATCAGCTCCGGCGACGCGCCCGCGATGAACGGCGCGTGCGCGGCCGCCGCGATCTTCGACAGCTCGCCGAGCATCTCGACGTCGGGCGGGCTGTGATTGAAGTAGAAATCGCCGACGAGGCAGCCGAACGGCTCGCCGCCGAACTGCCCGTATTCCTCTTCGTAGACCTTGCGGAACAGCGGGCTCTGATCCCACGCGACGCCCTTGTAGCGCTTCAGCGTGCGCGCGAGCTCGTTGCGCGACGCGGGCAGCGCCTTGATCTTCAGCAGCTCGTCGGTCTCGGTGTTCGTGACGAGATAGTGGAGCCCGCGCCACGCGCCTTCGAGCGTCTGGAATTCCTGGTGATGCAGGATCAAATTGATCTGCTCGGTCAGCTTGTGGTCGATCTCGGCGATGATCTGCTTGACGCTGCTGTACGCATCGGTCGTCATGCCGACCGTATGCTCGAGCGCCTGCTGCGCGAGCGTGCGCACCGCGCGCTCGACCGATTCGCGCGCCTCCGCGGTCTTCGGCTTGAATTCCTTCTGCAGCAGCGCGGCGAACTCGTCGCGCGCGACGACGGGCTGCGCGGCCTCGCGCGCGTCGGCCTGGGTTTGAGCGCGTTCATTCATGGCGAATCTCCGAATCGTCCGCAACATCCGGCGCCGCCTGTGCGCCGTCGGCGGCAGGCGCGGCGAGCGGCTGACGCACGAGCGACTTCAGCAATTCCGGATCGTTGATCGCGTTTTCGATCAGTTGCTCGGCGCCGTGCTTGCCGTCCATGTACGACAGCAGGTTCGACAGCTCGGTGCGCGCTTCGAGAAGGCGCCTGAGCGCGTCGACGTTGCGCGCGATCGCGGCGGGCGAGAAGTCGTCGATACTCTCGAACGTCATGTCGACGTTGAGCATCCCGTCGCCCGACAGCGTGTTCGGCACGTGGAACGCGACGCGCGGCGCGACCGATTTCATCCGCTCGTCGAAGTTGTCGACGTCGATCTCGAGGAACTTGCGCTCCGGCAGGTCCGGCAACGGCTCGGCCCGCTTGCCCGCGAGATCGGCGATCACGCCCATCACGAACGGCAGCTGGACCTTGCGCTCGGCGCCGTAGGTCTCGACGTCGTACTCGATCTGCACGCGCGGCGCGCGGTTGCGCGCGATGAATTTCTGCCCGCTGGCCGAAGCCTTGTACTTGCTCGTCATCGTTTGCTCCTCTGCATCAGGTTGCGTCGATCATGTCCGCCGCCTTCGCGGCGGCGCCCGCATCATTCGCTCCGCTGGCCGCTCAGCATGTCGAGCTTCGGCAGGCTCTCCGGAGCGAGATCCCGGATGATTTCGTAGAAGTCGAGCGACAGCAGCCGCTGCGCGCGCCGCAACAGAATCGGCGCCGGGTGGCTCGGCTCGTGCAGCTCGAAGTAGCGGCACATCTTGTCGAGGCCGAGCTGCACGTCGTCGCGGCTCGTCACCTCCGCATCGCGCCATGCGCGGCCGTTCGCGCCGCCGCCGTTTGGCGCGGCGGCGGCCGCATCGGTCGCAGCCGCCGCGCCCGGCGTGTCCGCCGCTTGCGGCGCGGCAGGCGGCGGCAGCCCGTCGCGCACGATCCGGCGCAGCGCCTTCTCGAAGTCGCTCGTGTCCGGCGCCCATTCGCCGCCGAGCTTCGACGCGACATGCGCGCGGATCGCGTCGAGCGCGTCGAGCGCGGCGAGCGCCGCCCGCAGCGTCGGCTGGCCGCCGTCGCGCGCTCGCGTCAGATCGGCGATCAGACGCTCGCGGCCGCCCGGATACGGCTCCGCGCCCGCGTCGCGGCCGTCGAACACGCGCTCGGCGTCGCGCACGCTGAGCCCGCCGTCGAGCAGCGCCTGCCGGCGCGCGGCGCGCGCGCAGTCGTGCGCGCCCGCGACTTCGGCCAGCGCGTTCATCCGCAGCGTCGGATCGCGGTCGCCGTCGGCGTCCAGGCGCGGATGCACGTCGTCCCACCACCGGTCGAGCATCCCCGCGACGACCTTCAGCCCGTCCGCATAGCCGGCAATGCCGCGCAGCTCGGTCCAGCTGCGCGCCAGATGCGCGGCGACGCGCAGATCCTTCGTGCGCGCCGACAGCTCGAGCGCGAGACGCTCGACCGCGCCCCAGTCCGGCGCTTCGGCCGGAATCACGGTATCGCCGTACTGCTGCTCGGGATGCGGCGTCGCGCTCTCCTGCAGCCGCAGGAAATCCTGCTCGTATTCGAGATTCGCGCCGCACGGCGCGTCGAGCGCAACGCCGGCGAGCAACGATTCGATCAGGTCTGAACTCTGCATGGGCCTTCCCGTGAATGGACCGGAGCCGGCGGCGCGCGCCGGCATATCAACGTCACTCGAACGCATAGTCGATGTTGATCGGCTTGCTGCCCGAATCGATCTTCACCGTGCGCCGCAGCGGCGGCAGCGTGCCGTTGCGGATCTCGATCTGATAGACGCCCGGCGCGAGCGACAGCGACCGCAGCGGCGGACTCGCGCCGCGCCTCACGCCGCTCACGTAGATGTCGCCCCACGGGCGCACGCGGAAACGCACGGGAATCGTCTCCGGCGTATCCGGCGGACGCGAGTCGGCTACGGCTGCGGCAGCGGCAGCCTCCGCGGCGATGGACGTCGACGCGGGCTGCGCGACGCCGCTCGCCGACGGGTTCGCGACGACCGTCTCCGTTGCATCGAGGCTTCCCTTCGGCGCGATGTTCGTGGCCGGCGCGTGTCGGGAAGGCGCGGCGCCCGTGTCGTTCGCAATCTGCGGCGCGGCCGGCTGTGCGCTTTGCGGTGCCGTCTGCGGCGCGGGCTCGCCGCCGACGGTCGTCGCGACTGTCGGAGCCGGCTCGTGCGTGGTCGTATCGGCGGACGCGGACGCCGGCGCGGACGCGGCGGACGGCGACGGCGCCAGCGCGAGCTGCGGCTCGCGCTGTGCGAGCACGAGCGCGGGCGTGCTGCCGGGCGCGGGCGTCGCCGTGGCGGCCGGCGATGGCGGTGCGCTCGCGTTCGTCGTCGCGTTCGTCGCCGTCGTCTCGACGTCGTGTGCCGGCTTCACCAGATACGCAGTGCCAATGCCGATCGCGATCAGCACGGCAAGCGCGCCGCCCGCGTAGGCGATCGTCCGCCGGTCGCGCAGCAGCCGACGCCTATCGCCGAGCGGTGCGGCGCGCGCGTCGCGGCGCGGTGCGGCAGAGGTGGCCGCGGTAGCCGCGGTGGCTGCAGACGTCGCGGCGGTCGAAGCGGTTGCGGTCGAAGCCCTGGCCGAACTCGAAGCCGCCCCTGCCGCCGACGCCGACGAAGCGCCGCCCCCCGCGATTGCGGCAGTCCCCACGACATCGCGCGCGCGCGGCGAATCGGCGCCATGTCGCGCGTCGGGCTCCTGTGCTTCCGCTTGCCCATGCCGCGCATGCTCGCCGGCCGACTCGGGCGCCGGCATGCCGTCTCGCGGCGAAAACGCGGGCTTGTGCGGCGGCGACTGCCCGCCGGCGCCGGTCTGCGCGGGGAACACATCCCGGTCGCTCGCCGGTTGCTGCTGCGATTGTCGAGACGTTCGTTCGACGCCAGGCTGTGCGGGCGCGGCGTCTGCATTGCTCGTCTGCCGATGCTGCGGCGATTGCATCGCGCGCTCGGCGTCGGATCGCGCGAACGTCGCATCCCGGTCGCCCGCTTGCCGATTCGATTGCGCGTGTTCCATGCCGGATTGCGCGGACGTCGCGTCACGGTCGGCGGCCTGCCGGCGTGGTTGCGATTGCGATGTCTGCTCGACGCCGCTCCGCGCCGCCGCGTCGCTATCCCTCCGCCCATGCTGCTGCGGCTGCGCAGATTGCACGGCATCGGATCCTGCCGCCGCCGCGTCCCGATCATCATCTGGCTGATGCCGCCGGGACTGCGCCGCTTGCTCGACGCCGGCTGGCGCAGCCGGCGCGTCGCGATCGCCGGCCGGCTGACGCGGCTGCATCTGCGCCGGCGGCATCGCCATCGGCGCGACATAAGGCGGCCGATCGAATTCGCGCAGCCCGAGCTCCGCCGCGAACGCCGCGACCGACTCCGGCCGATCGGCGATCCGCAATTGCAACGCATGATCGATCGCCGCGAGAAACGCGGGGCTGTATGGCTCGCGCGCAGCCAACGCGCGCGTCGCGAGCGGCCGATAAGTGTCCTTGATGCTGCGCACGACCGCCGCGGGCGGCAGCTCGCCCGCGACCATCGCATGCATCACCGCGCCGAGCGCGTACAGGTCAGTCCACGGCCCCTGGCTGAATGCCGGATCGTCGGTGTATTGCTCGATCGGCGCGTAGCCCGGCTTGATCATCATCGCGCTGTCGTCGACGAGATCGCCGATCCGTTTGCGCGCCGCGCCGAAGTCGAGCAGGATCGGATTGCCGTCCGGCCGGATCAGGATGTTGTCGAGCGCGATGTCGCGATGGAAGCACTGCGCGCGATGCAGCGTGTCGAGCGCGCCGAGCAGCGCGGCGACGATGTTGCGCAACTGCGTCTCGCCCATCTGCACGCCGCCGTCGAGCAGTTGCTTGAGCGTGCGCCCTTCGAAGAACGGCATCACCATGTACGCGGTGCCGTGGCTCTCCCAGAAGTGCAGGACCTTGACGAGCCCCGGATGATCGAACTGCGCGAGCAGCCGCGCCTCGTTGAGGAACGCGCTGCGGCCCGCGTCGAACGCCTGCGCGAAGCGCTCGGAGCGCAGCGACACCGTGTAGTCGCCGCCGCGCGTCGCGAGCATCGACGGCATGTATTCCTTGATCGCGACCGCGCGCCGCAGCGTGCGGTCGAACGCGCGATAGACGATCCCGAAGCCGCCGACCCCGAGCACCTCGTCCAGTTGCAATTCGCCGAGACGATGGCCAAGCGGCAGCGGCCGCACTGCAAATTCGGCGGCTGCGCTCCGGGTCACGGTCTCTTGCTCGTTGTCTCTCGAATATGGGTCCGTCATGTGCCACCTCTTGATCCCGCGAACCGCGGCCGGATCGCGTCGATGTCGCGAGCCGGTCCGTCGCGTCATGACGCGCGACATCGCGCGCCGCTTCGCTCCATCCGCCGTCGTTACACGCCGTCGCTATGCGCCGTCGCTACACACCGTCGTTACACGCCGTCGCTATGCGCCGGACTGGACGCCGCCGAACAGCCACACGAACAAGCGGCTGTCCGGCGCGCCGGTATGCGCGTGCGTGCGCAGCGGCGATCCGTCGGCGCGATTGGTCCACCAGAAGCTCGTCGCGCCGTGCGGATCGAAATACTGGGAAAGTCCGGGCCACGCGGGCGTGGCGGGCGGGGCCGGCAGCGGCTGCGCGAGCGAATCGTTCGCCGCGTTGCTGCTTTCATCTGCTTCGCCGATTTCGCTGACTTCGCCGCAAGCGCCGCTTGCGCCCCTCCAGCCACGCCAGCCACTTTCGCCACGCTCGCCGCCCGCGCCCCCGTACACCGTCGATTGCGCGACGCCCGGCATGAGCCGCACCTTCGCGAGCGCCTGCTCGAGCTGCACCGGCGCGCGCGCGTGCCGGATCGCATCGAGGAGCGCGCTGCCGACCTGCCAGTAGAACGCATCGGCGACGTCCGGCAGCCCGCTCCAGTAATCGGCGGTGCGCATCGGCAGCGTGACGATCAGCGGGTAGTAGCGGCCGACGCGATCGCAGCTCGGCGCGAGGCAGCCGGGCTGCACGCACTGCGCGCCCGCGCCCGCCGGAATCAGAAAGTTCCAGACCGGCGCGACCGTGTAGTAGCGCTCGATCTCGTCGGCGCCGCGCTGCCGCATCGCCGTCATCCCCTGCTGGAGCCAGCGTTCCCACCAGCCGGCAAGCTCGTGCGACAGCCGATGGTTGACGAAGTCGCCCGCGCCCGGGATCTTCCCGTACCAGGCGGGCGGCTCGCCGTCGCATGCGAGCGTCGTCGGCGTCGTGCTCATTGCTTCGGAGGACATGTAAAGGACTCCATCTGCGGCAACCGGAATGGATTGCGGACGCTGCTCGCCGTCACCCGCAGCACGATCGGCTTGCCGTCGACCGAGAATCTCGCGACCATCTGCTCGGGCCCGCGTCCGCCCGACACGCCCGCGCGATCGAACAGGCGATGCAGCGCCCAAGGCCCTTCCGTCATGAAGCCGCCCGTCGCGCCCGCCTGCCCGGTCACTTGCAGCCGCACCTGATTGCTGCCGCGCGGGCCGGGCCACTGCACCGCGGTCGGCACCTGCGGGCCGTGCGCGTAGCGGACGATCTGGCCGTCGATGTCGAGCACCAGCTCCGAGATCGACGGGTCCATTTCGAGCGGCACGATCTCGACCTTGATCTGCGCGGTCCGCGCGCCGCCTCCGAAATAGACGTCGCGGATCACCGAAGCCTTCTCGAACGAACCGAGCATCGCGGCCGCCGACGGGTCCGCGTCGGCGTTGCGGTTGTTGAAGCGCCACGGGTGCGCGGTCGTGTCGACGAGCGATTGCAGGTTCTTCTGGAAGAAATCGTCCATCAGGCCGCCCGCCGCGAATAGCTGCGCGAAGTCGGACGGCGCGACGTCGCGTGACGAACCGCGCGCGAACGGATAGCGCCCGGCGATCGCCTGCCGGCAGAAATCGCCGACGTTCGCGCCCGCGCGCTGCGCGACGTTGCGCTGCTCGACGCTCGCGACGCTGCCGTTCGCGACGTTCGACAAGTCGTCGAGCACCTCGCGAAACGGCGTCGGCAGCCGGCCCGCCTGCGCGCGCAGCCTCGCGGGCGCGTCGGACGGCGGCGGCGTCGCGCCGCTGCGCAATGCGTCGTCGGTCGCGCTCAGGTACGTGTACAGCGCGTCGATCGCCTTCAGCACCGCGTCGAACAACGCCGCCTGATCGCCGCTGCCCGGCGCGAACGCGCGCAAGCCCGCGAAGTGGCTGTCGACGATCTGCTCGGGGCTCGCGGGCGCAGCGGCCGCGGCGCCCGCGGCGCCCGCGGCACCGCCCGGCTGGCCCGCGAAAATCTGCGCGAGCGAGCTGCGCGCCTCGTCGACCTTGTCCTGCGCGCGCGACGCGAGGTTGCGCGCGCCGCCCGGCGCATCGCCGAGCGGCGTGTCGCGCGCGAGCGCGACCATCAGCCGCGTGAGCGGCGAATCGGCCGCCGACAGCGTCCGCGCGACCTGAATGCTCTGCGTGAGCGTCGACGTGCGCTGCAACCGGATGTCGGCCAGATAGTCGTCCCAGGTCTTGATGTAGTCGTTCAGATAGAGCTGCCGGATGTCGCGCGCCCACGCGGCCGCGTCGTTCAGGTTCGGAATCTCGGACGCGCCGAGATTCAGCACCCACACCTCCTCGCGCCCGTACGACTCGATCGCGCCGGGCAGCCTCGGCGCGAACACGTTCCGATAGCCGCTGCGCGTGTAGAGCCCCGGCACGCCGTCGGCGAGACTCTTGCCGCTCTGCCGCCGGTAGACGAGCGACGCGTCCGGCCCGACCGTCCGCGCGACGCTGAAGTCGTACGACGCGGTGCTCGGGCGCAGCGTGCGCGCGAGCTGCCGGTACAGCCGCTGCGAGAACGGCACCTGCCGCAGGCGCTCGCGGACATCGGCGACGAGCCGCTCGTTCATCGGAAACGGCGACACCGCGACGCGATTGCCGAACAGCGCGCCGAGATGCGAGCGCAGCGCGCTGCGCTGCGCGCTCGAGAAATCGGCGGGCAGCGACCGCTCCATCTCGAGATCGACGACAGCCTGCACGAACGCGGGATCGTAATGTGCGCTGTCATACAGCATCAGATACGCCTTCAGCGCCGCGTACGCGTATTCGACTTCGTCCGGCTGCGCCTCGCGCAGCGCCGCTTCCATCCGGCTCGCGGCGATCGGCAGCAGTACGTCGTCGAGCGCGCGCCGATAGACGACCTCGCTCGCCTCCTCGATCTTCTCGCCCTGGAACAGGCCCCAGCGATACGCGAGCGGCGGATGCCGCAAGTCGACGCCGCCCGCGTCCGGCAGGCCGCTCAGCTCGTCGAGGACGGGCAGCAGCTGGACGATGTCGGCCGCGCCGGTGAACTTCGCGCGGCTGATCTGCGCATCGACCGTGGGCACGCGCGCGGCGACCTGGTCGAGGTAGTCGCGATTGCGCGAGTAGCTGCGCAGCCACGCGAACAGCACCGCGACGCACAGCAGCACGAGCGCCGCATAGCCGACGATCTGCAATACGCGCTGCCGTTGATGCCAGCGCAGGTTGCTGCCGGCAAGCGCCGCCTCGCGGAAAATGTGATCCTGCAACAGCGATTTCAGGAAGAAGCTGCGCCCGGTCGAGCCGGCCTGCGCGACGGGCGGCACGCCTTCGATCTTCAGGAAGCGCTTGATCCCGCTCATCACGCGGTCGAACGCGGTGCCCTCCTGCGTGCCGCTCGTCAGATAGACGCCGCGCAGCATCGGCATTGGCTCGAAGCTCGACACCGAGAACACCTCGGCGACGAACTGGCCGAGCATGTCCTGCAAATCGGCGATCTGCTGAGGCAGCAGGTAGGTCATTTCGCGCTGGTGCGCGTCGGTCTGCGATGCGAGCAGCTCGGGCAGCCCGTCGTTCAGGCGCCTGTGCAGCAACGGGTATTCGCGATCGAACGCCGCGCGCAGATCGAAGCCGGGCGCTTCGCTCTCGGCGAGCGGGAACGTGAAGCCCCACACCTGCGCGCATTCGGCGCGGCCGAAGCCGCTGAAATATTCGGCGAAGCCGGCAAGCAGATCCGCCTTCGTCACGAGCAGGTACACCGGAAAGCGGATGCCGAGCTGCGCGCGCAATTCGAGCAGGCGCTTGCGCAGCACCATCGCGTGCTGCGTGCGCTCCGCCTCCGACGCGCCGAGCAGATCGGCGACGCTGATCGTCAGCATCGCGCCGTTCAGCGGCTGGCGCGCGCGGTACTTCTTCAGCAGATCGACGAAGCCTTTCCATTCGGCCTCGTCGAGCGTGCGATTGCTCTCGTGCGTCGTGTAGCGGCCGGCGGTGTCGATCAGCACCGCGTCGTTCGTGAACCACCAGTCGCAATGCCGCGTGCCGCCGACGCCGCGAATCGCCGCGCGCCCGAACTGCTCGGCGAGCGGGAAGCTCAACCCCGAGTTGACGAGCGCCGTCGTCTTGCCCGAGCCGGGCGCGCCGATGAACACGTACCACGGCAACTGATACAGATATTGGCGCGACATCCGCTCGATCCACTGCGGCAGGCCTTTGCGCGCGGCGGCGTCGGTGTCGAAGCGGACTTTCTTCAGGAGCGTCGCGGCTTCGTCGAAGCGGCTGCGCAGCTCGTCGAGCTGCGCCTGCGCCGGGTCGCCCGTCGCGGCGGTGCGCGGCGCCGCTTCGCGCAACTGGTTCAGCAGCTGCGCGTTCAACTGGCCCGCGCGCCAGTTGCGCCACGCGATCCGCGCGCCCCACGCGATGAACAGCGCGGCGATCGCGAGCCCGCGCACCCAGCCGCTCTCGAACGGCCGGACGTCGGCGAACGCGATCAGCGGCCCGGCGAGCCAGATGAAGAGCGCCAGCACGACGAGGCCGGCGAACGTCCAGATTTCCCGCGACGGCAGCGGGCGAACGATGCGTGCGACAGCGTGGCTCATGCTCAGGGCGTCTCCTTCGTCGCGCGCGCGGCGTCGCCGCCGGGCGCGAGCATCAGCGTGATCTCGACGCGCCGGTTGCGCGCGCGGTTCGCGGGCGAATCGTTCGGCGCGACCGGGTCGAGCGTGCCGCGCCCTTCGGCCGTGATCCGGTCCGGACGGTCGAGCCGCGCGGCGATCAGGCCGCGGACCGCTTCCGCGCGCTCGCGCGAGAGGTCCCAGTTCGACGCGAAGCGCGCGGTGTGCACCGGCGTGTCGTCGGTGTAGCCGCTCACGCGCACGCTGCCCTGCACCTTGTTCAGCGCATCGGCGACGCGGATCAGCACCGGCATGTAGCGATCGATCACCGACGTCGAGCCCGATTCGAACAGGCCGTCGCCGCGCAGCACGATCACGCTGCGATCGGCTTCGTCGCGCACGGTCACGAGGCCCGCGGCGATCTCCGGCTCGAGGAACTTCGCGACGCGCGGCACGGGCGCCGGATGCGGCGCCGGCTGCGCGGGCTGGAGCTTCGGCACGTGCAGCGCGTCGATCGACGCGAACAGCCGATCGGAGTGACCAGCGAGCGCGACGCGCAGGCCCGCGAACACGCCGAAGCCGACGAGCAGCGCGAGCGCGACGCACACCCACAGCGGCACCGTGAAGCGCCGCGTGACGTCGCGCGTGACGACGTCGCGCCAATGCGGCGACAGCGCCGGGTCGAATTCGCCGCGCACCGAGCGGATCGTCTGCGCGAGCTGGCGGCGCACCGCGTCGAGCTGCGCACGGCCGTTGTCGAGCACGCGATAGCGCCCTTCGAAGCCGAGCGCGAGACAGAAGTAGAGCAGCTCGAGCAGGTCGAGATGCTGGCGCGGCTGCTGCGACAGGCGTTCGAGCAGATGGAAGAACTTCTCGCCGCCCCAGGTCTCGTTGTGGAACGACACGAGCAGACTGTGCGACGACCACACGCTGCCGCCCCACGGCGTCAGCGCGGCGGCTTCGTCGAGCGCGGTGCAAAGGCAGTAGCGCGCGCCGATGATCGCCTCGGACGCGATGCCCGCCTGCTGCGCGCGCTCCTCGAACTGCCGGATCTCGACGACGAGATGCTCGCGCAGCCACGCGGGGTTCGGATGATGGACAGTCGAGCGAATCTGCGGCACCAGGTTGAGCAGCGGATTCGCGGCCGCGACGAGCGGATTCGTGCCGCTCGCCGCCC
The DNA here is from genome assembly GCF_001523835.1 of Burkholderia sp. ABCPW 14. Taxonomy (NCBI): domain Bacteria; kingdom Pseudomonadati; phylum Pseudomonadota; class Betaproteobacteria; order Burkholderiales; family Burkholderiaceae; genus Burkholderia; species Burkholderia sp. ABCPW 14. The sequence goes on from NZ_LOVS01000021.1 coordinate 107,262, forward strand.
AGCGGCCTGGCCGCGGCTGCAAGGCGGCCGAGCCGGCGGACGCCGATGCCGCGCCCGGATGCGTGCCGCCCGGATTCGGCGGCACGAACCCGCCCGTGCCGGCCGAGAACGAATCGGAAGAAGAGTTCATCGCGACATCCCGCCCTCACCCGCGAATCGCCCAGAACTCCATCGAGAGTCCCGGAAATTCGCCGGCGAAATGAAATGCGAGGCCACCGGAGCGTTCGAGCTGCTTCCACATCTCGCCGCCCTTGTCGATCTCGAAGTACGTGTGGCCCGCGTGATACGGAATCTGCCGGGGCGCGACCGGCAATTGCCGCATCGCGATGCCCGGCAGCTGCAATTGCACGAGGTCGCGAATCCGTTCGACGGGGCCGAGCTTCGCCTGCGCCGGAAAGCGCGCGCGCAGGCTGTCGGCCGGCACGTCGGCGCGCACCGCGAGCACGAAGCCCGCGGTATCGCGCAGCGTCGGATCGGCGATCGTCGCGACCTTCATCCCGTTGCCCGCGTCGCGCAGCTCGATCTGGACCGCGTTCTGCTCGAGCACCGTCGACAGCGAACGCCGCAGTTCGGCCATCAGCTCGCCGAAGCTCGCGCGCAAATCGTCGTGCCGATAAATGGCGAGCGTCTGCGGCCGCCGGCCCGCCGCGGTGAACGTGCTCAGGTCGCATGCGAGCTTCAGCCAGTCGCAGAACAGCGCCTCCGGATGCACGGCGACGTCCTGCTGCGCGTGCCACGTGAGCGCCAGATAGCGATTGACGAGTTGCAGCAGCAGGAAATCGGCCACTTCGGACACGCCGCCGCGCCCCGGCTCGGACAGGCGCTCGGCGAGCGCCTCGCTGCGCTGCGTCAGCAGCCCGTGCAGCTCGCGCGTGTGCCGCAGCAGCACCGGATCGCGCTGCGCGACGAGGCGCGGCGGAATGTAGCCGTCGTCGACGAGCAGCCGCCCGTCGGTGCGCCGCTCGACGATCCGCACGGCGCCGAGCGCTTCCCAATCGCCCGTCAGCTCCGATTCGAGCATCAGCCGCACGTTCAGGCGCCCGGTCTGGAGCAGCGCGGGACCGAGCGCGACCTCGTTCGCGTCGGCGACCTCGTATTCGCGCACGACGTAGCGCGCGAAGCCCGCCTCGGCGTCGCCGCCGAAAGACACCTCTTCCGCGCCGCCGCGCCACAGCGGCAGCGCGAGCACGACGAGCCGGTCTTTCGCGTCGGCGGGCACGTCGAGCGGCTCGGGCAGGTCGTCGGGATGCGACAGATCGAATGGCGTGCCGTCGCGCATCACGCCGGACGCGGCGAGCAGCGCGACCTTGCCGAGCGCGAGCCGCTCGCGGTCGATCTGCAATTCGTCGAAGCCCCAGTAGAAGCCTTGCAGCGGCAGGCAGCGCATGCCGACGTAGCGCTCCCAATGCCGCTCGAGCTGCTGGAAATGCTGCGGCCGCAGGAACATGCCCTCGGTCCAGATCACGCGCTGGCGCAGCGCCGCAGCGGGGGTCGCGGACAACACCGGCTCGTTCATTGGCGTACTCGCGAATCGCCGCCGAGCCCGATGCCGCCGTTCTTGACCGCGATCGACAACTTCATTTCGCTCGGCGAGGTTTGCCAGAATCGGTAGAGGTTCAGCTGCTTCGCGCTCGGCAGCGGCACCGTGAGCCGCCAGCGGTTCTTCTCGAGCACGCGATACTCGGCGACGATGCCGAGCGCGCTCGCGTCGACGTTGCCGCGATAGTGGAGCGTGCGCGCGTCGCCCGGCCGCAGAATGATGCGCTCGATGCCGAGCAGCTCCGGGCCGAGCACGCTCTCCGGCTTGTCCTGCAGCGAGAAGAAATCGGCGCGCTCGAACGCGGACGCCGTCTTCAGCTGAAACACCTTCAGCACGATCGGGGACGGCTTGCGATTGATGTCCGGATTGACGTCGGGCGCGACGTCGAGCGTGATCGCATACGGCACCGCGACCGAACGCTCGGTCGCCCCGCATCCCGGAAGCAGCAGCACGCATCCCAATACAATGAAACCGCTGGAGCGCCGTCGCATTTTATGTCTCTTTCCTTGCATCGCAACAAGATGCCCGCCGGCTTTCCCAGAGCGGAAGTCGGATCAAATAAAAAATAAGGTGACGATCTATTCGGGCCGGTTAATTTTGAGTTTCCCTATCCTTTCATTGCAATTTCACCCGGGAATTTTATTGAATGGAAAGCCGGGTCAAATCACCAATCAATTTCAGCGAATTTTATTTTTTTGGAATTCGAGCAGCTGAATTACTTTCGGAAAATACCTGACACTATCAGCAGGATTGATTCGTTGCGTCCGCCCGATCCGATCGCGCGGACGCCAGCCGGGAAGACGCGACGCGCCCCGTCGCCCGCCTGACGCGAGCGGCGATCCACGAAGCTTATTTCGTGCCAAGCCCTTTATGCCGCCAAAAAAGCGACCGGCTTTTAAGCACAGGGATGAATACTGCAAAAAATCGACGAAAACAAAAACCACACCGAACTATAGGTTCAACTTCTCCGCTTCACAAGGCGAAGCCGGCGCGAGATCCGGACTTTAATTCGACTTATTGTTTCAAGATGAAACAAAAGGTAACAGCCAGTCCCTTTCCAATGATTGGAACTAGAATCCAACGGCACGGCGCATCACCCCTGTCCATTCACTTAAAACCGTCAATTCAAGAATGAAAGGCCGATCGTCACTTTATATTTTCCTTGGCTTTTTCTTGGCGGGAATGGGCGGTTGCAGCACGAATTCCCCGACTCAGTCCGTCGCGCAAGCCACGGTGGACAGCGCCCGCGCCGCATACGACGCGGGCGACTACGGCCGCACGATTTCGATGCTCGGCAGCCATTCGCGCGAGATCGGCAGCGCCGACGTCAACACGCAAGTCGCCGCGCACAAGCTGCTCGCGTTCAGCTATTGCGTGACGAGACGCATCACGCAATGCCGCGCCGAGTTCTCGAGGATTCTCGACCTCAATCCGCGCTTCGATCTGTCCGCTGCCGAAAAGGGGCATCCGATCTGGGGGCCGGCGTTCGAGGCCGCGCGTCGCAAACATGCGTCGTCATCCTGAGCGAATCGGTCTCCATGCGAACGCTTCATCCATCGAACGACGTATCGATATGCAACTGATCGTTATCGAACACGCGGGCGAGCCGGTCGACACCGGCGAGCGCAACGCCGTCGTGTTTCATCCGCCGGGCGGCACCATCGGCCGGGACAGCGACAATCATCTCGTGCTGCGCGACGACACGCGGCAAATCTCGCGTCTGCAGGCGCTGCTGCAAGTGGGCGACGACACGTGCCTGCTGAAGAACCTGAGCAGCGTGTCGACGATCGAGGTGAATCGCGTGCCGATCGGCTATGCGCAGGCGCAGCGTCTCAACATGGGCGACATCATCCGGATCGGGCCTTACCTGCTGCGCGCGGAGCCTGACGACGCGACGATCGACCGGACCGTCGACGCGGCGGCCGCGGCTTCGAGCACGCCGCCCATGTCGTCGATGTCGTCGATGTCGTCCGCGTCGCATGCTAACGCAAGGGGCACGAGCAACAAGCTCTGGGGCCTGCTGCACGATCGATTCGGACTCGGCAGGACACAAGCCGCCGGCGGCCAGTCCGGCGCGCCCCCGACCCCGGCCGCGGAGCGGCTGAATCACAAGGCGCGGCACGATCCGGATGCGTCGACGCCCGCCGCGCCGCGCGGCCTGCACCAACTGTCGACCGATCCGCTCGATCTGTTCGCGCAGCCGCAAGACAGCTTCGATGCGCCGGCCGGCGTCGCGCGGGACGGCGACCGCCACGGGCCGCCGCCCGTCACGCAGTCGGACCACGCGCCCGAATGGACGCATCACGTTCGCGTGCAGCCGGCCAAGTCCGCGCCGCCGCCCGCCGCGCAATCCGGCGCGACGCCCAGCACGCCGTCCGCACGTTCCGCCGACGCGAGCAACGTGCCGTCGCACCCGCGCGCATCGGCGCCGGCCACGCCCGCGACGCTGCTGCAAGCGTTCTTCGAAGGCGCCGGTCTCGACGCCGCAGCCGAGCCGCATCACTGGTCGGCGGAGCAGCTTTTCATCGCGGGACAACTGCTCGCGCTGTTCGCGAACGGCACGGTCGAGCTGCTGTCGTCGCGCAGCATCCTGAAGCGCGAAGTGAAGGCCGACATGACGATGCTGCTCGATCGCGAAAACAATCCGCTGAAGCTGCTGCCGGACGGCAGCGCGGTGCTGCGTCAGATGTTCGGGCTGCCGCTGCCGGGCTTCATGTCGCCGCAAAGCGCGGTTTCCGACGCGTTCCAGGATCTGCACGCGCACCAGATCGGCATGGTGGCCGGCATGCGCGCCGCGCTGATGGACCTGCTGACGCGCTTCTCGCCGCAGCGCCTGCGCGAGCGCGACACCGCGCCGCAGTGGTACGAGAAGCGTCTGCCCGTGCTGTACAAGGCGCGATTGTGGGACCGCTATGCGACGACGCATCGCGACACGCTGTTCGCGATCGAGGACGACTTCGCGTCCGTATTCGGCAAGGCGTTTCTCGCCGCGTACGATGCGGAAGTCGAGAGTTATCGCGGGCGCTGCCGGAACTGATCCGAATTCGCGGAAGCCGATCGCGGCCGCGCATGAACGTCGTCAATCGTGCGCCTTCGCCCGCACGACGATCTGCGCGAGCGCATCGCGCTCGATTCGCCCGAGCGACGCACGCGCCGCATCGAAGTCTTCCGGCGAGCACACCTGATGCGCGAAGCGCGCGCGCAAGCGCCGCGTGATCTGCACGGCACGCGCCACCGCATCGAGCACGTAGTGCGATTCGTAATCGAAGAAACGATCCTGCACGCGCGCATCGCTCGGCACGTCGGTCACGCGCACGTCGTCGGGCAGCGCGATCTGCGCGGTCTCGTCGAAGTCGCCGCCGATGCACAGCCACGGCTGCGTGCGCACCGGCTCCGCGAGCCAGCCCTGCACCTGAGTCGCGATCCCGCCCGACAGGCTCGACAACGCCGGCAGCGCGGTCGTGCCGTCGGTCCACACGAAATGGTCGAGCGATCCCGTCATCGACGTCGAGAACGGCCCGCTCGTCGCGTTGCGCTCGCCCGTGCCCAGCCGGGCCGTGCCGCGCAAGCCGCTCTGACGCAGGCGATCGGTCGCGAGCTGCTGCACGCGCTCGCGCGCCGCCTGGCGAAACACGCTGCGTTCGAGCTCCGCAGTCCAGCCCGCGTCCTCGACGTAATACTGATAGCTCGCCGCTCCGCTCGCATCGACGTCGATCCGCAGGCGCGCATCGCGCGTGCGCGGCTGCGTGGCCGGCGTGCGCGTCAGCACGCCTTCGTCGACGAGCAGCGCCGGCCGATCCATCACGACGGGCGGCAGATAGCCGAACGCGACGCTGCCGACCGTCGTATCGGCGAAGAGCCCGAGATCCGGCAGCCACGTGATCGCGTGGTTGATCGCGCTGCCTCCGTAGCCGGGCACGGCGGGCAACGTATAGACCGGGCCGAGATCGAGCAGCACGGGCTCGCTGCGTATCCCGGCCGCCGCGAGCAGCGCGCCGAAGAGCGCGACGTGATCCTTGCAGTCGCCGTAGCGGTCGCGCAGGATGTCCGTCACTTTGTGCGGCGCGGCCGCGGTCTCGCCGAGAAAGAGCGCGACGTAGCGGACGTTGATCCGAACCCAGTCGTAGATCGCCTGCGCCTTCGCGCGCGGATCGGACGCGTTCGCCGTGATCGACTGCGCGAGCCGCGCGACGGCGGGATCGCGCGCGCTCGCATCGACCGCCGCGACGCGATACCGCTTCGCAAACGACGCGAAATCGCGCAGCGTCGACACCATCAGGCGATCGCCGTACGTCGCATAGCCGACCGAGCCGTTCTCGATGCGCGGATACGGGCCGTGCCGATAGTCGAACGCGTAGCGCGTGCGGCCGTTCTCCGTCACGGGCGCGAGCGCGACGTAGCCGCGCGCGTCGGCGTAGAGCGGCATGTCGGCGGGCAAATCGAAGATCAGCCGCTGCGCGTCGACGGGCATCCGCGACGGCGCGACGAAATAGCCGAAGAACCCCGGATCGCGCGGCTTCGTACGCGACTTGCGAAACACGAGGCGCGTGCGTGCGCCCGCATCGACGCCCGGAAAGATCACCGAGCGCAACACGCCGTCCTCGAAAAACGGCGCGCCGGCGGAGCGCGGCTCCTGCACGTCGCGAATCGCCTCCGGGCCGACCGGATGCGCGACGCCGGCGCGGTCGATCGTCTCGGCGGTCAGCAGCTCCACCCGCTCGATGTCCTTGTTGAACCACACGTAGCGCTGCGCGACGTCGTCGATGCCGCTCGCGGTGTTCGCGCGCAGCGTCGCATCGTCGTGCTCGTCGACGGAGCCGTCGTGCTGGACGACGAACACGTGGACGTCGCTGACGAGGGTGGCGGGCGCGGCGTCGTCGGCGTCGGGTTCCGCCGGCGACGCGTTCGCGCAATGGGCGGCCATGCAGACGCATGCCGCGCAGAATAGTCGGACGAAAGCGGGCATCGCAATCAACCTGCGGCGCGACGCGCGGTCGGATCGCAACCGGGCAGCGGGTTCGTGAACGGATCTTGCCGATCGGCCGGGGCGCATCGCGAAACTTCCGGCGCGACGAATGCGTTCGATGCTTCGCGCGTCGCCGCGCGCCATCTCCGTTTGCTCGGCGCGCGCCGACTCCCGGTTTCGGTCCGGCCAGTTTGGGTCATCGCGGCCAATCGCGTCAAGCGCCGTGCCGGACGCGATCGCACCCCTCGGATGGCGGCGGACGTCGGACTTCGCATCGCGTTCGCTTCGCCGATTGTTGAATCGATTTCAACGCAGCAGAGAATATTCACCCAAGATGGAAATCCGGACCTTGCATACCCTGTGCGCGCTTCTTGTTTGCAGGATCGCAACGTCATGCCCCACCCCGAACCGCTCCCCGCCGAGGACGCCCTTCACGCGGCCCGCCGCCGCGCCGACGGCCTCTCGATCGCGATGCTCGCGATTTCCGCATTCGTCATCGTCACCACCGAATGCCGGATCGTCGGACTGCTGCCCGCCGCCCCGCCTCACACCGCCCGCACGATTCCCCCGTCGACGCGAATGCTCTGCCCCGTGACATACCCCGCACCGTCCGACAGCAGGAACGCGACCGTCTTCGCGATCTCCTGCGTCCTGCCGAAACGGCCTGCGGGAATCCGCGCAACGATCTCGGGCGTCTCGGGCCAGCTGTCGACGAAGCCCGGCAGCACCGCGTTCATCCGGATGTTCTCGGCCGCGTAGCGCTGCGCATACAGCCGCGTCCACGAGCCGAGCGCCGCGCGCAGCACCGACGACACCGGCATCGGCTGCTCCGGCGCGACGGCCGCGAAGCTCGAAATGTTGACGGCCGCGCCGCCGCCCTGCGCCTGGAAGATCGGCGTCACGCGGCGCATCAGGCGAACGACGTTCAGCAGGATCAGATCGAGCGCGTCGTGCCAGCTCGCGTCCGCGATCGACAGCAGGTCGCCCTTCGGCGGATGGCCGGTGTTGTTGACGACCGCGTCGATGCGTCCGTAGCGCGCGACCGTCTCGCGGACGAAGCGGTCGATGTCGGACTCGTCGGTCACGGAGCCCGTGATCCCGAAGCCGCCCAGTTCGTCGGCGAGCGCGACCGCGCTGCCCGACGGCGACATCAGCGCGACGCGATAGCCGGTCGACGCCAGCTCGCGCGCGATCGCGGCGCCCATGCCCTTGCCCGCCGCCGTGATCAATGCGATTTTTTCTACAGTCACGACCATCCCCTTTGCGTACCTGTACAGGCCGTATCGCCCATACGCGCCTTATTGACGTGGTAATTTAGGCCGTGCGATTCGCCGTGTCGAATCATCATTTCTTGCATCTGACGATAATTTTTCTACTGATTCCGCATGCCTGCCCCGATACCCGGCCGACTGCCGCCGCTGAATGCGCTCCGCGCGTTCGAAGTCTCCGCGCGGCACCTGAATTTCCGCGCGGCGGCCGACGAAATCGGCGTCACGCAAGGCGCCGTCGCGCAGCAGGTGCGCCATCTGGAGGACGTGCTCGGCATCAAGCTGTTCGAGCGCCTGCCGCGCGGCCTCGCCTTGACGGCCGAAGGGCTCGCCTATGTCTCCGACGTGCAGCGCGCGCTCAATCTGATCGGCGACGCGACGGACAGGCTCGTCAAGCGTCGTTCGAGCGTCACGATCAGCACGACGCCGTCGTTCGCGTCGCGCTGGCTGATTCCGCGGCTCGCGAGCTTCAGCGACGAGCATCCGGACATCGACATCCGGGTGATCGCCGATTCGCGGTTCGCGACCTTCCGGAGCGACGGCGTCGATCTCGCGATCCGCTACGGCAAGCCGCCGTTCGGCAAGGGGCTCGTCACGCGCTTCCTGTTTCCGGTCGACATCTATGCGGTATGCAGTCCGTCGCTGCTGACATCGCCCGGCGCGCTCGCGAGCCCGCGCGATCTCGCCGGCCACGTGCTGCTGCACGACGCGCACGATCTGTGGCCCGAGTTTCTCGCCGCGATGCCGGCGCGCGTCGCGATCGATCCGCACCGGGGCCCGCGCTTCAATCAATCGTCGCTCGCGATCGACGCCGCGATCGCGGGGCACGGCGTCGCGCTCGTCAGCGATCAGCTCGTCGCGCGCGACATCGAGGCCGGGCGACTGTGCCGGCTGTTCGATTTCGCGCTGCCGCTGTCGGTCGGCTACTACATCGTCCATCCGAACGAGCAGCGGCGTGCGGCCGACATCGCGACGATGGAGGCGTGGCTGATTCGTCACGCGCGGCGCGACGCGCAGCGCGATCTCGCATGACGCACGCAAGCGCCGCCGGAAAACCGGTCGATTAGAATCGCCGCATGCACGCTTGCGACCCTCGCGATCTTCGCCTCCCGTCCCTCGACGGCCTGCTGGCCTTCGAGGCCGCCGCGCGCCACGGCACGTTCGAGCGGGCGCCCGAAGAACTGTGCGTGACGGGAAGCGCGGTCGCGAAGCGCGTCGCGGCGCTCGAAGTGCTGCTCGGCGTGCAGTTGCTCGTGCGCAGCGGCAAGGCGCTGACGTTGACGTCCGTCGGCAACGAGTACTTGCATCAGGTGTACGGGCCGCTGCGCCTGCTCGCCGCGGTGCCGCTGCACCGGCGCGACGCCGGCAAGACGGAACGGCTGCGGATCTGCGCGCCGCCGACGTTCGCACGGCAGATCATGGTGCCGCGCCTCGACGAGTTCACGCTCGCCCACCCCGGCGTGGCACTCGAAATCGTGCTCGCGAGCCCCTTGCCGGATGGTCCGCCGACAGGCGCCGATCTCTGGATTCGCGGCGGCGGCCCGACCGTGTCGGGCGCCACCGTGCTGATGGTCGATTCGCTGACGCCGCTCGCCGCGCCGTCGCTGCTCGAACGCTTCGCGCCCGTCCGCGAGCCGGCGGACCTCGCGACGCTGCCGCTGCTGTGCACGCCGCTCGAACCGTGGACGCCGTGGTTCCGCGTCGCCGGTCTCGCTTGGGCGGAGCCCGCGAGCGGGCCGAAACTGATGGATCTCGGGCTCCTGCTCGAAGCAGCGGTCAGCGGCCAAGGCGTCGCGCTCGGCAGCCCCGCGCTCGCGCGCCACTGGCTCGCCGCCGGCGCGCTCGTGCCGCTGTTTCCGCGCATCGTGCGGCCGGCGGCGCCGTATTACCTGATGCCGCACGCGTCGCGCGCCGCAAACGACGCATTCGCGGCATGGCTCGCCAGCCTCTGCGAGCGCGCTTTGCGCGACGTGTCGGAATTTCTTTCGCACCGCGCCTGAAGATATTTCCGCGCGCGCCGCCGAGTGCGGCGGTAGCATCATCGCTCCCCTCTCGGAGCCGCCCATGACCATCCCGATCACCTGCATCGAAGATCTTCGCGTTCTCGCGAGGAAACGCATTCCACGGATGTTCTACGACTACGTCGATACGGGCTCCTACACGGAATCGACGTATCGCGCGAACGAAGCCGACTTCCAGCGCATCAAGCTGCGTCAGCGGGTCGGCGTCGACATCGCGCATCGCAGCCTGCGCACGACGATGGCGGGGCAGGACGTCGCGATGCCGGTTGCGCTCGCGCCGACCGGCCTCGTCGGCATGATGCGCGCCGACGGCGAGATTCTCGCGGCGCGCGCCGCGCAGCGGTTCGGCGTGCCGTTCACGCTGTCGACGATGAGCATCTGCTCGATCGAGGACATCGCGACGCACGCGCCCGGGCCGTTCTGGTTCCAGCTCTACATGATGCGCGATCGCGCCTTCATCGAGCGGCTGATCGCGCGCGCGAAGGCGGCGGGCTGCCCGGCGCTCGTGCTGACGATGGACCTGCAGATCGGCGGCCAACGCCACAAGGACGTGAAGAACGGCTTGTCGAGCCCGCCGCGCATCACGCTGCCGAATCTGCTGAACATGGCGAGCAAGCCGCGCTGGTGCATCGGCATGGCCCGCACCCGCCGCCGCCATTTCGGCAACATCGTCGGGCACGTGAAGGGCGTGACCGACATGTCGTCGCTCGATTCATGGACGCGCGAGCAGTTCGATCCGACGATCGACTGGCGCGACGTCGAATGGGTTCGGCAACGCTGGGACGGCAAGCTGATCGTCAAGGGCATTCTCGATCCGCGCGACGCGCACCTGGCGGCCAACGCGGGCGCGGATGCGATCGTCGTATCGAATCACGGCGGCCGTCAGCTCGACGGTGCGATGTCGTCGGTCGACGCGCTGCCCGCCATCGTGGACGCGGTCGGCCAGCGCATCGAAGTGTGGCTCGACGGCGGCGTGCGCACCGGCCAGGACGTGCTGAAGGCGGTCGCGCTCGGCGCGCGCGGCACGATGATCGGGCGCGCGTTTCTTTATGGCGTCGCCGCGCTGGGCGAAGCAGGCGTGTTCCGCAGCCTCGACATCATCGCGCGCGAGCTCGATACGACGATGGCGCTGTGCGGCCATACCGACATTCTGTCGGTGGACGCCGACGTTCTCGCACGGCGATTCTGATTTCGTTCGATGCGCGCGAATCCCGCTGCGTATGCCTACGCAGATGCGCGAGCCTCGAACGGCGTCGCGCTGCCGATCTCGCGCGATGCGCGACGACGCGACGCCGCGCCGACGCAAACATCGAGCGGCGGATCGAAGCACGCATCGGGCCGCCGAGCGGTGTTGTCGTCGGCGTCGAGCGCGGCCTTCCACTGCATCGCGTACAGATCGGATACCTGGACCGCATGCCCGGCGCGTCGATCAGGACTTCGGAATGTCGCCTCCGTGCCGCGTCGCGTGTCGTGCGTGTCGTGCGTGTCGCGCGTGTCGTGCGTGTCGTGCGTGTCGTGCGTGTCGTGCGTGTCGTGCGTGTCGTGCGTGTCGTGCGTGTCGTGCGTGTCGCGCGTGTCGGGTCCGCCGGGCGCGCCCGGCGTGGCCTCCGCGCCGGGACGGCGGGGCCCGCCGGCCGCGCCGGGTCCCGGCACGCACCACACGGGCGCGCGGCAGCCG
>NZ_LOVS01000022.1:0-33480 GCF_001523835.1 Burkholderia sp. ABCPW 14
AATTCCCGCTTGCGCGTGCGCTTCGTCGACAAGTTCAGTCCAAGGTCAGTTTGTTTCATGGGCTACATGCTCGCTGCCTCGACGATTCATGGCAAGCACTCGCGAAGGCTAGTTGTGCAGAATTTCCCTAATGGAAATCGATTATTTCTAAATCGGCAAAAAGTAATTTGAGCCAGACAGGATGTTTTTTCCGCGCGAGCGCGCTTACATTTAGCGCACCCCTCCAATGGAAATCGCTACGGAATCGACGGAAAGCAGTTGCAATAACTGCCTAGGCCGATACCGCACGAGCTTTAGGAAACGGCAAAAATGAAGTCCTCCAAATCCCAGCCTGTGCTCGATCCCGCTGACGTTCACGTCGAAATCCTCGAACGCTCCGACACGCTGCTCGTCGTCCGCTGGGTCGAACCCGGCCGCTGCCACTACGGCGAGCAACGCTGGCGCCGCCGCTTCGCGCAGCGCACCGGCACCTGCGCACTGTCGCGCCAGGTGATCCATCGCGGCGACGAAGTGTTCCGCCCCGCCGAGCGTCCGGCGCCCGCCAACGCAGGCGCAATGATCTCCGCCGCCGAAGTGCTCGGCCATGCGAGCGGCAAGTAACGCCGCGATCCCGCCGCCGAAGCGGCCGATGCCGCACCACGTGCGGTTAGAGCCGCGTCTCTAGCTTGCCCCTTGTTTTCGCCGGCTCGCGTCACTACCGTTACATCAATCAATGTAACGGTGTGCGAGACGTGGACGATGGCAACGCCGCTGCTCCGATGCACCGGATCTAGGGTCCGTTCACGCAAAAAACGGGCTCGTGAACGCGCCGCCCACGGCGCGCCACCGATGGAGACGAAGATGCATGCATGGAGCGCGCAACATGTGCTGCCGCAAGGCGGAAAAGTAGCAGTCGTCACAGGAGCCAACAGCGGCCTTGGCTGGCAAATCGCGGAAACGCTCGCCGCCAAGGGCGCGCAGGTGGTGATGGGGTGCCGGGATTCCGCGAAGGGCGAACTGGCCGCACACACGATCCGCACCCGCTATCCGCGCGCGCGCATCGAGGTCGAGTCGCTCGATCTCGCCGATCTCGCCTCCGTCTGCCGTTTTGCCGATGCCGTCACCGATCGCCATGGCCGCGTCGACATCCTCTGCAACAACGCGGGCGTGATGTTCCTGCCGCTGCGCCACACGCGCGACGGCTTCGAAATGCAGATGGGGACGAACCATCTCGGCCACTTCGCGCTGACGGGCCTGCTGCTGCCCGCGCTGCGCGCGTCGCACCGCGCGCGCGTCGTGACGATGTCGAGCGGCTTCAACCGGCTCGGCAAGATCCGCCTCGACAACATGCTCGCCGAGCACGGCTACAACAAGTACCGCGCGTATTGCGACAGCAAGCTCGCCAACCTGATGTTCACGCTCGAACTGCAGCGCCGCTTCGATCTCGCGGGACTGTCGATCCTGAGCGTCGCCGCGCATCCGGGCTACGCGGCCACCAACCTGCAATTCGCCGGTCCGACGATGGAAAACTCGCCGTTCGGCTCGTTCGCGATGCGCCTGTCGAACCGCTTCGTCGCGCAGCCGGCCGAGGTCGGCGCGCTGCCCGCGATCCATGCGGCGACGACGGCCGATGTCGAGGGCGGCGCGTACATCGGCCCCGCACGCCTGTGCGAGACGCGCGGCTATCCGGCCGATGCGCGCATCCCGCACCAGGCGCGCGATGTGCAGGTGGGCGCCCGCCTGTGGGAGAAATCCGAACAACTGACCGGCGTGCGCTATCTCGACACGCCGTCGCCCGGCTCGCGCCGCGGCCCATCGCGCTACGACGCGACGTTCCGCGCGCTCTGAAGCATTTCGCCAAGCCCAAGCTCGCCGCCTCGCCCGCTGCAGCCCGCAGCGAGTGGGCGGCTTTTTTTATCGCCGCGACATCCCGCCGCTTGCCGCCGGGATTTTTTCATTTTTTGAAAAGATATTTCGCTAAAGCCAGCGTTTACCCGTATAACCCCGAAGACTACGATGTAACCAATCGCTTAAGACATGGTGTCGAAAGCGAAGTCAATAAAACACTCGGAGGTTCTCATGAAATCGCTCGTTTATGCTGTCGTCGCCGCTTCCGCGCTTACCGCTTCGTTCGGTGCGTTCGCGCAATCCAACCAGTCGCTGACCCGTGCGCAAGTGCGCGCGGAACTGGTCCAGCTCGAGAAGGCCGGCTATCACCCGGGCCTGTCGAGCCCGTACTATCCGGAAGACATCCAGGCCGCCGAAGCGCGCGCGCAAGGCGCCGCCGACACGAGCGGCTACGGTGCGCAAGCCGCGCCTGTCGCGCACGTCGGCGCTCCGGCGGCTGCGGCTTCCCGCTCGCCGCGCGACTCGATCTACTTCGGTCAGTAAAGCAGTCGACAGACCGCGCGGCCATGCCCGATCCGGCCGCCGCGCGATCTGAATCGCATCGACAAGCCGGTCGTTCCGGCTCATCGTCGCCCCCATTCGGGCCCCTAACCTCCGCCGCTCCATTTGGAGAGGCTTAGCCTGGGCGCCTGGCGCCTGGGCGCTTTTTCGGCTGGGGGCGCAAGTCCGCCATCGCGGCGGATTCCACGAGTGGGAATAAAATCGATCATTACAAAATATGTAAGGATCGATTTTTTTAGCGGCTCGCCGTACGCGTTGCATTCACCGGCCGTATCGAACATTGACGCAACCGCTTCCCATCGCGTCGCGCTGCGCGCACGCAGTTTCAAACACTCGTCCGAATTCCGATCACGCCCCCCGGTAGAGGCGCGTTTATCGATTCGTGTCGTCATTGCCACGTCGGCAGGTGCGCGTCTGCGTGTCGAGCGGCACGCTGCGCATTCGCTTTGCTCGCGGTCTTTCCATTGCGACGGAAAGGCGGTCTCCCCAGCCCCGCCCGTACTGCGCCACGCGTTCGGCATCTACCGCGCTTCTCACGCATCGTGTGTCACTCACCCGGCTCAAGCAGGAAATCGCAGACGATCCGATGCATTCGCGCGGCCTGCGGACTCGTGTCGAGCGCGCGCCAGCAGCCGTGAACGAGCCCGTCGCCGAGCCAGAAGCGCGCCGTGCCGCCCGCCGACCGGACGCGCTCGACATAGACGCGCGCATCGTCGCGCAGCGGATCGTGCTCGGCGCCGACTGCCAGCACGGGCGGCAAGCGGTCGAAACCGTTCGCGTCGAGCGGCACCGTGCCGTGTGGCGGCCCGGCATCGCCCCAGTAAAGGCGGCGGTACGCGTGGACGTCGGCGAGCGTGAGCATCGGCGCGTGCGCCTGCGTCTCGCGTGCGGGCGATTGCGGCTCGAAACCGAGCATCGGATAGACGAGCGCGACCGCGCAAACGCCGCCGCCCGCGCCACCGCCGCCACCCAATCCGCCGTCGCGCAGCGCCGAAACCACCGACGCCGCAAGCATGCCGCCCGCACTGTCGCCGGCAAGCCGAAGCGGCAGCGCGAACGAATCGAACGGCAGCCGGCCGTCGAGCGCCGCGATGGCGATCTCCAGGCAATCGTCGAACGCGGCCGGCGCAGGATGTTCGGGCGCGAGCCGATAGTCGACGGCGATCACGTCGAGCCCCGTGTCCGCCGCGATCCGGGCCGTGACGAGCGCGTGGCTGTCGAGCGAACCGACGACGAAGCCGCCGCCATGAAAGAACAGAACCGTCCCGCGCACATCGGATCGCCGCCATCGGTAGCGCCGCAAGCCGATCGGGCGGCCGTCGGACGCGACGAAGCGCGCGTCGGTCGTATCGACATCCGCCGGCAATGCGAGCGTCCACGCCGCGGCGAACCGCTCGTAACGCGCGCGCTGCTCCGCGATCGGGCGCGACGCGGCGTCATCCGGATACCACGCGGCGACGCGCGCGACGAACGCTTCGATTTCCGGTTCCAGCATCGCGCGCGTCGCCGGGCTTGTCGGCTCGCCGCGCGTCAGCGGCGCGCGGGCAGGCCGATCACGCGTCCCGCATAGGCGGGCGCGGGATACGCGCGCTGCAGCGCATGCAGATTCGCGATCCGCCCGGCGACGTCGGCGTCGAACGGCGCCGCGTTCGGTCCGCTCGTGTCGACATGCAGCAGCATCTGCTCGCTCGCCGACACCGCGCCATCGATCCCTTCCGCGAACATCTCGAGATACAGATGCAGCCGCTTCGCATCGTGCGCGAGCACGCGCGCATCGACCCGCACGCGCGCCCCCTCCTTGATCTCGTACAAATAGTTGACGTGCGCCTCGAGCGTGTAGACGGAGCGGCCGCGCGCTTGGCGCGCCGCGTCGTCGAGACCGATCGCGTCGAGCAGCGCATCGGTCGCGAAGCTGAAGATCAGCAGATAGAACGCATCGCGCAGATGCCCGTTGTAATCGACCCAATCCGCGCGAACCGCGTCGCGGTGGATCGTCAGTTCCGTCGCTTGCGTCGCGGCCGTCATCATCGTCATTCCTCGTAGCGCATTCCGTGGCGCGCTTTCACCGCGGCGATCGCCGCGATCACTTCGGTGATGCACGCGTCCCGATAGCGCTCGAGCGCCTTGATGCTGCGTTGTCCTTGCTGCTCGGCGGTACCCTCGACGACACGGTCGATCAGCTCGTCGGTCAGTTGCGGCGCGACGAGCTTGGTCCACGGCAGCTCCAGCGCGGGGCCGAACTGCTGCATGAAATGGCGCATGCCGGCGTCGCCGCCCGCCAGTGTATACGTGAGGAACGTGCCCATGAACGACCAGCGGATTCCCGCGCCGAACCGGATTGCGTCGTCGATCTCGCCTGTCGTCGCGACGCCTTCGTCGACGAGATGCAGCGCCTCGCGCCACAGCGCTTCGAGCAGGCGGTCCGCGATGAAGCCCGGCACCTCCTTGCGCACCCTCAGCGGCCGCATGCCGAGCGCGCGATAGACGCCGATCGCCGCGTCGACGGTCTCGGGCGCGGTACGCGCGCCGCCCAGCACTTCGACGAGCGGCAGCAGGTAGACCGGGTTGAACGGATGCCCGACGACGCAGCGCTCGGGGCGATGCGCGCGCGCGTAGAAATCCGTCGGCAGCAGGCCGGACGTCGACGACGCGATGATCGCATCGGGCTTCGCCACACGGCTGATCTGATCGTGCAGTTCGAGCTTCAGCGCCTCGCGCTCGGGCGCGCTTTCCTGGATGAAGTCCGCGTCGGCGACGCACGCATCGATCGTCGAGACGAAACGCAGCCGCTCGGGCGACGCGCCGGGCGCCAGTCCGACGCGCTCGAGCGCGGGCCACGCGTTCTCGACGTTCGCGCGCAATTGCTTTTCCGCGCCGAAGGCGGGGTCCCACGCGACGACGTCGAGTCCGTTCGCGAGCGCGCGCGCGACCCAGCCGCTGCCGATGACGCCTGCGCCGAGCGCCGCGAACGTGTTGATTTCGGTGATGACAGCCATGAACCTTCGATCCTTGAACGAGAAGATGACGCGAAAGGGCAGGCTCGGCGCAACGCATGTGCGCGCCTGGCCGTTCCGCTACGTTGCGCCGTATTGCGACGCGCTCGCGCGTTACGCGTATTCGGCAACCGCGCGCCGTTCGAGCAGACGCTCGCCGCGCGGCGGCAAGCCAAGCTTGCGGCGCCCTTCGGCGGGCGCCAGCACGCGTCCGCCCAGGCGCTCGACGATCTCCCTCGCGCGCTCGACGAGCGAGCCGTTCGTCGCGTGCACGCCGCGGTCGAGCCACAGGTTGTCTTCGAGGCCGACCCGCACGTGGCCGCCGAGCAGCATCGCCTGCGCGACCATCGGCATCTGCATCCGGCCGATCCCGAAGCCCGCCCAGTGCGCGCCGGGCGGCAGATTGTCGACCATCGCCTTCATCGTGCCGGTGTCGGCGGGCGCGCCCCACGGGATGCCGAGGCAAAGCTGGAAGAGCGGCGGATCGTCGAGGAGTCCTTCCTTCAGCAACTGCTTCGCGAACCACAGATGGCCCGTGTCGAAGATCTCGAGCTCGGGCTTCACACCGAGCGCCTGGATCCGCTTCGCACCCGCGCGAAGCTGCGCGGGCGTCGACACGTAGATGTAGTCGCCGTCGCCGAAATTCAGCGTGCCGCAATCGAGCGTGCAGATCTCGGGCAGCAGTTCCTCGACATGCACGAGCCGCGTCAAGCCGCCGACGAGGTCCGTGCCCTTGCCGAAGCGCATCGGGTCCTCGCCCGCGCCGATCTCGAGATCGCCCCCCATGCCGGCCGTCAGATTGATGATGACGTCGACGTCGGCCGAGCGGATGCGATCCACCACTTCGCGATACAGACTCGGATCGCGGCTGCCGCGGCCCGTCAGCGGATCGCGCACGTGGCAGTGCGCGACCGTCGCGCCCGCCTTCGCGGCCTCGATCGCCGCGTCGGCGATCTGCTTCGGCGTGACCGGTATCGCCGGATGCTTGCCGAGCGTATCGCCCGCGCCCGTCACCGCACACGTCACAATGACTTCTTGATTCATCGCTGTCGCCTCGTTCAGATTCGGATGAGCATTGCCGTCCGGATGTCGCGGCCGGCACGCCCGGTTCAGAGTTTCAGAGTCCCAGATAAGCCTTCACCGCGGACAGGCCATCCTTGCCGTCGTAGGTCTTCACGCCGGTGAGCCATGCGTCGAGCACCTGCGGATTCTTCTTGATGTACGCCTTCGCGGCTTCCGTCGGCCTCACCTTGTTCATCACAGCCTGCATCAGCTGGTTTTCCAATTGCGTCGTGAAGCGCAGATTGCCGACGAGCTTGCCCGCGTTCGGACAACGCGTCATGTAGTCGGGCGCCGTCAGCGTGTACACGCGCGCTTCGCCGTAGTTCGGACCGAACGACGCGTCGCCGCCCGACAGATAGTTCATGCCGACCTGGATGTTCATCGGATGCGGCTCCCAGCCGAGGAACACGACCCACTTCTTGTCGCGGATCGCGCGCTCCACCGTGACGAGCATCCCTGCCTCGCTCGATTCGACGAGCTTGAAGCCGCCGAGCCCGTACTGGTTCGTGTCGATCATCTTCTGGATCGTCGCGTTCGCGCTGCTGCCAGGCTCGATCCCGTAGATCTTGCCGTCGAGCTCGGCGCGATGCTTCGCGATGTCGTCGAACGATTTCAGTCCGGCCTGGTACACATAGCCCGGCACCGCAAGCGTTGCCTTCGCGCCGGACAGGTTCGGCGGCTCGACGACCGAGATTGATTTCGAATCGAGGAACGGCTGAAGCTGATGTTGCTGCACCGGCCACCAGTAGCCGAGCGATATGTCGAGTTGCTTGTTCTTCAGTCCGGCGAACGAAATCGGCACGGACGAGATCGTCGTCGTCGGCTTGTAGCCGAGACCGTCGAACAGCAGCGACGCGAGCGCCGTCGTCGACGTGATGTCGGTCCAGCCGATGTCCGCGAAGCGCACGTTGCGGCATGCGGCCGAGTCCTGCGCGAAAGACGGCAGCGGCAGCGCGCATGCTGCGGCGAGCACCGCGCCGAATACGAATGTCGTGATGGACTTCATGGTTGCCTCCCTGTTCGACGAATTGCGCAGGCGATTTCAAGGGGCCGACGGAGCCTGCGCCGTGGGCTCAAAGGTAACGGGCCATATTCGCGGCAAAGCGACCGACGGCGACCTTTTCTTGCCTGTTTGCGACTATGCGTAAAAACCATTAGATGGACGAACTGCCAGGCATGACGGGGCTTTTCCGACATACAGCGCGCGAGGCGGCTTGCCTGCTTGCGTCTTGCTTGCTACGCTCGGCCGATCGGTTCCGAAGCACGTGCGCCCATGCCAGAAGCGTTCCATTTCCTGCTGATGCCCGGTTTCTCCGCGCTCGGTTTCATGTCGGCGGTCGAGCCGCTGCGCGTCGCGAACCGCTTCAGGCCGAGTCTGTACCGCTGGCGCATCGTCAGCGGCGACGGCGCGCCCGTCGTCGCGAGCAACGGCATTTCGCTGAACGTGGACGCCGCGTTCGCGCAGGTCGAGCACGCGCACACGATCTTCGTGATCGCGGGCTTCGATCCGCTCGCGTGCTACACGCGCGCGCTCGGCGACTGGCTGAAACGCGAGTATCGGCGCGGCGCGACGCTCGGCGGCATCGACACCGGCAGTTTCGTGCTCGCGGAGGCGGGGCTCTTCGATGCGTCCCATGCGCTGACGCTGCACTGGGAAGCGCTCGCTGCGTTCCAGGAGCGCTATGCGCACCTGAAGACGACGCAAGAGCTGTTCGAGATCGACGAACGGCGCATCACCTGCGCGGGCGGCACCGCGTCGATCGACATGATGCTCGACCTGATCGGCCGCCGGCATGGCCCCGATCTCGCCGCGACGATCTCCGAGCAGTTCGTGCTGAGCCGGATCCGCCAGCGCTCCGATCGACAGCGCCTCGAGATCGCCGCGCGCTACGGCGTGCACAACCGCAAGCTGATCCAGGTGATCGGGACGATGGAGCATCACATGGAAAGCCCGCTGCCGTCCGACACGCTCGCACAGGAAGTCGGCGTCACGCGCCGCCAGCTCGAGCGGCTGTTCAGCTCGATCCTGGACGATACGCCGACGCGTTTCTATTTGCGTCTGCGGCTCGATCGCGCACGCGAGCTTCTTCAGCAGACCGATATGACGGTCGCCGCCATATGCGCGGCTTGCGGCTTCGAATCGCCCTCGCATTTTTCCCGCACTTATCGCGCGCAATTCGGCATAAGTCCGAGAAACGACCGGCACGCGCTGCGCTGAGCCAAACACCATGCTGCGCATAGGGGCGATTGCGGCAGCGCGAAATCGTGCGCCGCCTTACTGTTTTCGCCTATCGAACCGGCCCTCGAAAATAGTTAGAAATAAGATTGAAAATATTCTGTAACATGTTCTAAAAATAGATAGGCAGACTAACGACGTGAAATTCCCGTGTGACCGTTTGTTTGCCGAATAGAAGAGCAGCATTCCAAATATTTATTCCGAGGGGTTTGTAATGACGATGCTCATTCAGCCATCGCAGCGCTTGCCGTTTGCTTCGCCCGCCGTTCTCTGGCGGTTCCCCGTCCCTCCACCCCGCACGCTTCGCGCGCGCTGATTTCTCGCGGCACCGCGCCGCATCTGCTGTAGCTCCGTCCGTTTGCATCGGCTCGTCGAGGCCGACGCATGGATCGGGTCGTCCCTGCGTTTCCCGTGGTTTCGTTTGTTACCCCAACCTTTGATGACGAGGACAAAACATGCAGACATCCCGTAAAGCGTTGCCGTTCGCACTGAGCCTGGCCATCGGCATCGGCGCCGCGCTGCCCGCGTGGGCCGATTCGAAGGCGCCGAATCCGCAAGAGGAAAGCCGGCGCGCGAGTCTCACGCGCGGCGTCGTGCCGCCCGTGGAGAAGGCCGGCAAGACTGGCCAATTCCGCCCTGGCGCCGTCGCGGTCACGCTGGCGAGCCCGGCGTTCCACGCGAAGAAGGCCGACGCGGCGACGATGGCACGCGAATTCATCGCCACGCGCGCCGCGCAGCTCGGCCTCGACAAGTCCGCGCTCGCGAATCTCGTCGTCGCGGCCGAGCGCGCCGACGCCGACTTCACCGTCGTCCGCTTCCAGCAGCGCGCGGCGGGGCTGCCGGTCTACGACAGCGACATCGCGGTCACGGTCGCGCCGGACGGCCGCGTGCTGTACGTCGCGAGCAAGGCGGTGAGCGGCGTCGCGGCCGTATCGAGCAAGGCGCAGGCGGTCGACGAGCAGCAGGCGCTCGACCGTGCGCGCGCGTACCTCGGCGTGAGCAGCCTCGCGAGCGTGCAATCGCAGCTCGTCGCGTTCGTCGACGGCTCGGGCACGCATACCGCGTGGAAAGTGCGCGGCAAGCCGCAGGACAGCCTGCGCGGCGACTGGGAGCTGATCATCGACGCGAACAGCGGCGAAGTGCTGCGCGCCGAAGACAAGGCCTCCTATGCAACGGACGGAAGCGGGCTCGTGTTCCTGCCGGATCCGCTGTCGTCGACCAAAAGCAGCTACGGCAGCACCGGCTTCAAGGACAACAACGACGCCGACTCGCCGCAACTGACCGCCGCGCGCGTGCGCGTGACGCTCAAGGATCTGACGCAAACGAGCGGCGGCTACAAGCTCTCCGGCCCGTATGCGTCGTGCGTCGATTTCGACGCGCCGTTCGACAACGCGTGCCCGGTGCAGTCATCGACAACCTTCGACTTCACGCGCTCGAACCTGTACTTCGAGGCGGTCAACGCGTATTACCACATCGATACGTTCCTGCGCTACGTGAACCTGACGCTCGGCATCAAGGCGCTGCCGTATCAGTACTCGGGCGGCGTCCAGTACGATCCGCACGGCGAATCCGGCGCCGACAACTCGTCGTACTCGTCGGGCTCCGGCCGGCTTTCGTTCGGCCAGGGCGGCGTCGACGACGCGGAGGACGCAGACGTCGTGATTCATGAGCTCGGCCACGGCATCCACGACTGGATCACGAACGGCGGGCTCTCACAGGTCGAAGGCCTGTCCGAAGGCACCGGCGATTACCTCGCGGCCGCTTACAGCCGCGACTTCAATCAATGGAGCCCGTCCGACGCGCAGTATCACTGGGTCTTCAACTGGGACGGCCACAACGAGTTCTGGCCCGGCCGCGTGACGAACTACAACGTCGGCCGCACCTACTCGCAGGTCCGCAATTCCGCGATCCACACGGCCGGCCAGTACTGGGCGTCGTGCAACATGGTCGCGCGCGATGCGATCGGCGGCGCGGCGATGGACAAGGCGTTCCTGAAAGGACTGTCGATGACCAACGGCTCGACGAACCAGAAAGCCGCGGCTCAGGCGGTGCTGACCGCGGCGGCCGCGCTCGGCTACAGCAGCGCGCAGCTCAATGCGATCGGCGACGCGTACAACAAGAGCTGCACGTACGGCGTGACCGTGCCGCAGAAGCTGTAACCCGTATAAAGAAGACGTAAGCAACAACGTACGCTGGGCGTGCGGCACGATCTGCTGCGCGCCCCTCCCCACGACTGCATCTCCCTCACCCGAGGAGATCGAACATGTCCAAGCTCCAACACGTCGCCGCCGCGCTGTGCGGCGCCCTGTGCGTCTCGGCCGCCCATGCCGCGCCGGTGTGGATCACGCTCGCCGATCCCGCATTCCACGAACTGCGTCTGATCGATCCTGCCGCGACGAGCCGCTACAGCACGGCCGTCCCGACGGGAGACGCCGCGCGCACCGAGACCATCCACGTCGCGCAAGTCGACGATTCGCTGCTCGAATCGTTGTCGCAGACGATACGCCGCGCGCGCGGCCACGGTCCCGGCTTCTTCGTCCACGCGACCTACGACGAAGCGCGCGCGTCACTGCAGCCGGGCACCGCCAGGCAGGCGGCCGCGATCGACTACCCGATCACCAACTCGCAGCAGATCCGCAACTGGATCTCGCAGCTTCAGGCGAGCAACATCGTCAGCACGATCGTGTCGATGTCCGGCTTCACCAACCGCTATTACACGACGTCGCACGGCGTCGCGGCATCCGACTGGCTCGCGCAGCAATGGAAACAGCTCGCCGGCTCGCGCACCGACGTGACAGTCGAGCCGTTCACGCATACCGGCTGGCCGCAGAAGTCGGTGATCCTGACGATCAAGGGCAGCGATCCGAGTGCGGGCGTCGTCGTGATCGGCGGGCATCTCGATTCGACCGTGGGCCGCATGAGCGAAAACACGCGTGCGCCGGGCGCCGACGACGACGCATCGGGCATCGCGAGCCTCACCGAAGCGCTGCGCGTCCTGCTCGCAAACGGCTATCAGCCGAAGCGCACGCTGAAATTCATCGGCTACGCAGCGGAGGAAGCGGGCCTGCTCGGCTCGCAGGCGATCGCGAGGCAGTTCAGGGCGCAGAATGTAAACGTGGTCGGTGCGTTCCAGCTCGACATGACGAACTACAAGGGCGATCCGAAGGACATCTACCTGATCACCGACTACACGAATTCGACGCAGAACACGTACCTCGCGAATCTCGCGAAGGCCTATCTTCCCGAGCTTGCGGTCGGTACGTCGCAATGCGGCTATGCGTGCTCCGATCATGCATCGTGGAATGCGCAAGGCTATCCGGCGTCGTTCCCGTTCGAAGCGGATCAGCACGACAATCCGTACATCCACTCCGCGTACGACACGCTCGAGCGATCGGATCAGCAAGGCAATCATGCGCTGAAGTTCGGCAAGCTCGCGCTCGCGTATGCGGCGGAGATGGGCGGCGGGCTGAGCGCGTCCGCGAAGCGGTAAGCGACATCGGGAGCGGCGCGCAAGACGCGCCGCTCCCGGGTTGCCGAGCATCGCGACGTGTCAGAACGAATGCCGCATCCCGATGCGGACGTCGGCCTGCGTCTGAGTCGACGAGGGCGTGAAGCTGTAGCCGATCACCGCGTCGACGCCGTTCGACGCGCGCAGATAGTCGCCCGAGATATAGACGTCCGTGCGCTTCGACAGCAGGTAGTGCACGCCGGCCGAACCCTGATTCCAGTGATGGCCTTCGAAGCGCGTGTGCTGATAGCCCGCGACCAGGCTGAGTGCCGGCGTGAACTGGTACGAGCCGCCGCCTTCGTAGACTTGCATGTGCGACGTGTTGCCGAAGCCCTTGATCGTCGAGTACGTGAAATTGCCGGACAGCGTCAGCTTGTCGAGCGTGTAGCTGCCGCCGACGCCGAATGTGCCCTGGCTGTCGATGTTCATCGGCGAATTCGCGAACAGATCGGTGACCTTGCCGGTGGCCGGGTCGACGCTGACGGTCGGCTGGCCGAGGAAGGTTTTCGTGCCGATCATCGCGTATGGATCGAACGCATAGATGCCGGACGGGTTGTTCAGTTGCGTGTACGCGGCGCCCACCGACAGATTGCCCTGCGTGTAGTTCGCGCCCGCGCTCCATGCGCTGTTGCGGTGGAAGTTGCCCGCGACGTTGCCGAACGAATACATCGCGCCGAACTTGAAGCCGCTGAAATCGTTCGACAGGAACTTCACCGAGTTCGGCAAGCGGTCGCCGTTGAAGCGGTCGAAGTCGCCCTGGTGGATCGCGTAGCCGCTTGCCCACGCGGAGATGTTGTTCAGGTAGACCATCTCCTCCGTCATGTCGAGCTGATTGCCGAACGACAGCGTCCCCCAGTTGTTTTGCAATCCGACGTAAGCCTGGCGGCCAAACTCCGCGCCGCCGAAACCGAGCTGGCCGTTGCCGAGCCTGAAACCGCTCTCGAGCACGAAAACCGCCTTCAGGCCGCCGCCGAGATCCTCGGTGCCCTTGAAGCCGATGCGGTTCCCATACGACACGCCGTCGTCGAACTTGAAGACGTGCGAGCCGCCCGTATTGCTGACATACGTAATCCCGGCGTCGAGAATCCCGTACAGCGTCACGCTGCTCTGCGCGCGGCTTGCGCCCGGCGCGATTCCGATCGCAAGCGCCATTGCGCTCATCACGGCCACATTCGATTTCGTCATTGTCGACACCCCACCCTGCCTGTTCGAGAGAAAATGGATTCCCGCCTTGCCCACGCGAATCCACAACTATTTCTGAAACGACGCACCACTCCGACGGCCGTTGCGCATCACGCGCACAATCGGATGCCGTTGGCGAAAAATACAAACCCATTTTTCGCCCTACCCGTCTCTAGGCGACGTCGAATGGTCACGATGCGACCGTTGGGGTAAATGCGGAGGGCCATGATCACCGCGCATCGAGCGCGGCACGCATGGCAGGCAAGCCTGGCGCGCCGCTCGCTGTGGTCACGCCGCCGAGCCACGCGCCGACGAGCGACGGGTGCGCGCGCAGCGCGCGTTGCGCGGCATCCACAGCGGACCGCTTTTCCTGCAGCATCCCGGCGATCATTTGGTTTTCCAGATCGACCGTGAACGTCATCTGCCGGAACAAGCGCGCGAGATTCGCGCACCGGCTCGAGAAATCCGCCGCCGTAGTTCGGTCCGAAGTATGCGTCGCCGCCCGACAGGTAGACGAGATGGAACTTCGTATTTGTCAGATGTGGCTCCCAGCCGAGGAACACGATCCATTGCAGGTCGCGCACCGCGCGCTCGACCTGCGTCAACATCCCCGTCTCGCGCGATTCGACCAGCGCCCAGTTCGCCTTCCGCCCGGTATTCGCCGAACGCCTCGTCGTGGCCGCCGTCGCCGCGCAGATGCGGCGCGAGGCTGCGGCCGTCGACGGGATCGGGCCCGTCGTCACGCCGCGCGGCTACTACCTCGTTCGGCCGCCGGCGCGCCCGGAAGCGCGCGCCGTGCCGCTGTTCCGCCGCCGGCTGCTCGACGCGTGCGCGTGACGCCGCACGCATTGGCGCGCCGATTCCAGCAGCGCGGCGATTCGGTTCTATCCGCATCCGATCTGGCTTGATTAACTTGTGCATCGCCTCGGACGCCCGGCACCCGCGTCGCGCGCCAGGCGCTCATCGAGCCAGAGGAAATACATGTCCGTTCCCCAACGTCCCCATCAGTTCGTGCTGACGCTGTCATGTCCGAGCGCGGCGGGCCAGGTCGCCGCCGTCGTCGGTCTGCTCGACCGGCATCGCTGCTACGTCGACGAGCTGACCGTCTTCGACGACGATCTCAGCGAGCGCTTCTTCGTGCGCTGCGTGTTTCATGCGGCGGACGCCGTCGATTCGCTGCGCCTCGACGCACTGCGACGCGAGTTCGAGCCGATCGCCGGGCGCTTCGGCATGCAATGGGCGATCCACGACATCGCCGCGCGGCCGAAGGTGCTGATCATGGTGTCGAAGCTCGAACATTGCCTCGCCGATCTGCTGTTCCGCTGGAAGATGGGCGAGCTGAAGATGGACATCGTCGGGATCGCGTCGAACCATGCGGATCTCGAACCGCTCGCCGCACAGCACGGGCTGCCGTTCCGGCATTTCCCGATCGCGGCCGACACGAAGGCGCGGCAGGAAGCGCAATGGCTCGACATGTTCGAGGCGAGCGACGCCGAACTCGTGATCCTCGCGCGCTACATGCAGGTGCTGTCGCCGGAAACGAGCGCGAAGCTCGCGAACCGCGCGATCAACATCCACCATTCGTTCCTGCCGGGATTCAAGGGCGCGAAGCCATACCACCAGGCGCATGCGCGCGGCGTGAAGCTGATCGGCGCGACCGCGCACTTCGTCACCGACGATCTCGACGAAGGCCCGATCATCGAGCAAGTGGTCGAGCGCGTCGATCACTCGTACCGGCCCGAGCAGTTGCTCGCCGTGGGCCGCGACGTCGAATGCATCACGCTCGCGCGCGCGGTGAAGGCGTTCATCGAGCGCCGCGTGTTCCTGAACGGCGACCGGACCGTCGTCTTCCAATAGCGAGTGCAGCACGCACTGCCGCTTCTCAGATCCGCTTTGGCCCGGGTGCGACGATGCATCCGGGCATTCCGCCTTGCGCACACGGCCTATCGAACCCAAGCGAAGTAGTACGCAATCCAGATCGTCAGCGCGGCGGCTGCGAGCGCCGCATACGGCACCGCGTTCAGCCACGCGCTGCGCGGCGGCACGACGAGTTCCATGTCGCGCTGCATTTGCGCAGGGAAGCGGCCGCGGTCCTGCCAGTAGTGGCGATAGACGAACACCGGCACGATCAGCAGCATCGCGATCAGGCCGTTGCGCAGTGTGCCCGCGCCTTGCAGATCCGCACCCGCGCCGACGTAGACGAGATTCGCATAGCCGCAGATCGAGCCGAGCACGAGCAGCCACGTCGGGCAGCGGAACGGCCGCTCCCATTCGCCGCGATCCATCCGATGAATCCAGCCCGACTGCAAATTCAGGAAGACGAACAACATGTAGCAGACGTTCGATATCGACAGCACCGTCATGTAGTCCGACATCAGCAGCAGCACGAGATTGAAGCCGAGATCGGTCCACATCGCGCGCGTCGGCGCGCCGTGCTCGTTCACGTGCGACAGGTACTTCGGCAGCCAGCCGTCGACCGACGCCTGATAGAGCGTGCGCGACGAGCCCATCATCGACGTCATCACGATCAGCAGGATCGACAGCATCAGCATCACGACCACCGCGTTCGCGACCCATGCGCCGCCGCCGACGATGCGCGCCATCGCAGCCGCGACGCCCGTGCCGTCGCCGATGCGCGGATCGAGCATCGCCGCGGTGCCGAGCGCGCCCTGGAACGCCATCGGCACGAGCGTCATCACGATCAGGCACAGCGCACCCGACCAGAAGATCGCCTTTGCGGTGTCGCGGCGCGGATCGCGGAATTCGCGCGTGTAGCAGACGGCCGTTTCGAAGCCGTACGACGCCCACCCCGCCATGAACATCGCGCCGAGCGCCATCACGACGCCCTGCCCGTTCCAGCTGCCGAACGTGGCCGCCGTGAGATTGCCCTGCGCGTCGTGGCCGAGCGGCAAGAGCGGCAGGAGATTCGACATCGGCACATCGCCCGTGACGAACGGCACGATGCCGACGATGAGGAGCGGCGTCAACGACGCGATGCCGAGAATGCGCTGCGTGCGCGCGGCTTTCGATGCGCCGCTGTGCTGCAGCTTGAACGTGATCAGCAGCAGGATCGTCGCGATCACGAAGGTGGCGTTGACCCGCAGGGTCAGGCCGGGCTTGATGAAGCCGAGATCGGCGAGCGTCCATTGCCAGCGAAGGATCGCTGCGTCCGCCGGGAACAGGCTGGTGAGTGCATAGCTTGCTGCGAGGCCGCAACCGAGCGCGAGCATCGGCGACCACGCGAGCCAATTGCACCATACGGAGACCGGAGCGATCAACTTGCTGTATCGCACCCAGCCGATCGCACCGTAAACCGATGCGCCGCCTGATTTATGGGGAAATAGCCCGGAAATTTCCGCATAAGTCGCGCTTTGAATCAACCCCATCGTGATCGCGGCGATCCACACCGCCCACGCGGGTTGGCCGACCGTCGCGCATACGCCGCCGATCGTGAACAGCACGCCCGCAGGCACGCCGCTCGTCACCCAAAATGCGTCCTTCCAACTGAGGCCACGATGCAGCGTGTGGCCTCTTTCTTCATGTGAGATGGTTGCCTCAATGTCGCTGGTGCTGCGCGCGCGCAGTCCTGCCTGACTCATCCAAAATCCTCCGGTGAAGACTCCGCACAAGGGCACATTCTAACAACACTTCGTTGTACGAGTCGCAAAATGTCAAAAATCCAGCGTAAAAACCCACTATTTTTGCTAATTAGTTCGGATGCCTTTGAATTTTTCACCACCCGCCCAAGCCCGCTTACACGGGCCTGAGCGGACGGTCGTCATTGCGCGGAGCCGACCCATTCGCCAACGCGATCGCCATGCGCGGCGATCCATGCATCGGCCGCCGCCGCAGGCTTCGATCCGTTCTGGATCGCGAGCATCACGCCGTCGATCTCGCCCGGCTTCCACTGAAACTTCTTCAGGAACGCGGCGACCGGCTTCGCCTTCGTTTCGAGCGCCGGATTCGCGACGCTGTCGACGTGCTCGGCTTCGCCGTAGACCTTCTTCGGATCGTCGAGGAAACGCAGCTTCCACTTCGCGAACATCCAGTGCGGCGCCCAGCCCGTCACGACGACCGGCTTGTTCGCGTGAATCGAGCGCGCGAGCTCCGCGGTCATCGCGCTGCCCGAGCTCGGCATCAGCGAATAGTTCAGGCCATATGCCTTGATCGCGTCGTCGGTTTTGCGCATCACGCCCGCACCTGCATCGATGCCGACGACGCGGCCGGCGAAGTCGGCCTTTTCCGCGTTGAGATCTTCGATCGTCTTCGCCTTCACGTAGCTCGGCACGATGAGGCCGATCTTCGCGTCGGGGAAATTGGTGCCGAGATCGACGACCTTCGTCTTGAACTGATCCCAGTACGCACCCTGCGTGACGGGCAGCCATGCGGACAGTGTCGCGTCGAGATCGCCGCGCGCGACGCCCTGCCACATCACGCCCGCCGCAACCGGCACGAGCTGCACCGGGTAGCCGAGCTTCGTCTCGATGATGCGCGCGGCCACGTTCGACGTCGCGACGCTGTCGTCCCAGCCTTCGACGTAGCCGATCTTCAGCGTCGGCTTCGTATCGGCCCGCACCGGCGCGGCGGCGGCAAGCATCATCGACAGCAAGCCGCAGCCCATTAATTTCGAGAGGAATTTCATGATCGATCTCCTTGAGGTTGTCGAAAAGCGAAGGGCCTCTCCAGGTTCTTCAACCACAATTCCCCGGTATCGTTCTTTTGCGACACGTTCTTGCGCACCCGCGACGCGCTCACTTGTCGACGACGAGATCGGACAGCGGCTTGCTGCAGCAGAGCAGCACCATCCCCTGATCGATTTCGCGCTGACGAATGCCGCCGTTGTGCTTCATGTCGACCTCGCCGGACACGAGCTTCACCTTGCAGGTGCCGCACATCCCCTGCGTGCACGACGCGGGCAGGCGCACGCCCGAGCGGCGCGCCGCGTCGAGCACGTGCTGATCCGCGCCGCATGCGATCTCGCGGTTGCTCTTCGCGAACGCGACCGTGTATTGGCGCACTTGCGCATCGCTCGCGGAATCGCCCGCCGCATCGACCGACGCCGCGTGGCCGTCGCTCACCTGCGTTTCGCTTTCGGCGGGCGTCTCGAACGAGAAGCTCTCCTCGTGATAGCGGCGGCGATCGAACCCGGCTTCGTCGAGCATGTCGCGCACCGCCTTCATGTACGGCGCGGGTCCGCACGTGAAAATTTCGCGTTCCTGAAAATCCGGCGCGATCAGCTTCAGCATCGGCAGCGACAGGAAGCCCGTCACGCCGTGCCAGTTCGTGCGTGCACCGAGCCGCTCGCAAACGAACGCCGCGCGGAAGTTCGCATGCGTCGACGCAATCAGGTCGAGCTCGCGCGCGAAGATGATGTCGTCCGGCGTGCGCGCACTGTGGACGAACACGATGTCGCGATCTTCGGCGAGATCGTGATGCGCGCGGCTCATCGACATCAGCGGCGTGACGCCCGAGCCCGCGGACAGGAACAGGTACTTGCGCGCCGGATGCCGCGCGCAGGTGAACCCGCCCGCCGGGCCGAGCACGCGCAGCGGCGCGCCCGGCTGCAGGTTGTCGTGCAGCCAGTTCGACACCTTGCCGCCCGGCACGCGCTTGACCGTGATCGAGATCGTGTGCGGCCGCGCGGGCGACGACGAGATCGTGTAGCAGCGGTTGATCGTCTCGCCGTCGATGTCGAGCTCGAGCGTGACGAACTGCCCGGGCTCGAACGAGAACGCTCGCCCCTGCGGCGAGCGGAAGAAGAAGCTCTTCACGTCATGCGTTTCCTGGCGCACGTGGCAGCAGACGAGCGTCTCCTCGACGTCGCTCGTCCAGCGCTCCGGCAGCGCCTGCCAGAACGCGGGACGCGTCACGCGGCTGTCGGCCGGTTCGAAATTCGCGGCATCTCGCATCATGTTGCGCTCCGTCGACGTGCTATGCGCCGATATGCGTGGCCAGGCGGCCGACGTACCACTCGCAGAATTTCTCGACGAGTCCCTCGGTGAACGGCGAATACGGGCCCGGCTCATACGCGGTGCTCGCCGCGCCGCGCTGCGAGAATTCGACGAGCGCGCGGTCCTGGTCGTTCGTCGCGTTCCAGACGGCCGTCAGGTTCTTCACGTCGTAGTCGATGCCTTCCTTCGCGTCCTTGTGAACGAGCCATTTCGTCCGGACGAGCGTTTCGCCCGCCGACAGCGGAATCACCGAGAACGTGACGATGTGATCGCTCATGAAGTGGTGCCACGAATTCGGCTGCGTCCAGAACGACAGCCCGCCGAGGTCCGCGCGGCGGAATTCGCCGAGCAGCTTCTTTGACGCGACCTTCGCGTCGAGCGTCTGCGATTCTCCGCTGCGATCGAGCGGCAGCCGCTGCGTGCGGAAGCCCGTGACGTCGGTCAGGCGCTCCACTTCGACGGACGGCAGGTTCAGCGCTTCCCACTGCGCGGCGCGCTCGACGCAGGTGCGCTCGAACGCAGCCATTCCTTCGGCGTTCGCGGGCGACGGCTGATAGCCGAAGCCGTATTCGTACAACGAAATGGTCAGCTCCGGATGGTTCGCGACGCAGTGATAGCACTCGCGATTGTTCTCCATCGTCAGCTTCCAGTTGCCTTTCTCGATGATGTCGATCTGCGCGGCGATCTTCGTGTTCGGCAGATCGTGCGGCAGCAGATACGGCTCCATCGCCGCGCGCATCGTCGCGAAATCGGTCGGCGGCTCGTCGGCGAGGCATACGAACAAGAGTCCCGCGAGATTCTCCAGGTGCACGGGCTTCAGGCTGTGCTTGCAGCGATCGAACTTCTCTCCCATGTGCTCGGCGAACATCAACTGGCCGGTCAGGTTGTACGTCCAGCTGTGATACGGACACACGATGTTGCCGACCGAACCCTTTTCTTCGTTGCACAGGCGCGCGCCGCGATGGCGGCAGACGTTGTGGAACGCGCGAATCCGCATGTCGTCGTCGCGCACGATCAGGATCGAATCGGCGCCGAGCTGAACCGTCACGTAATCGCCGGGCTCGGGCACGTCCGGCTCGACGCCCACCTGAATCCAATGTCGCCGGAAAATCGCGTCCATGTCGAGCGCGAAGATCTCGTCGCTCAGATAGAACGGGGCCTCGAGGCTGTAGCCCGCCTTGCGCCGCGCCACGAGCGCGCGGATGTCTGCCGATACTTTCATCGTGTGCTCCGGATTCCTTACATCCATGGTGTTGTTGCCGACAGGCATCGTTCAGTAATCGATGAGCTGATGCTCGCGCAAATACGCGAGGATCACTTGTGCTTTTTCGACCGAACTCCCTTCAATTACGACGTTTCCGCCGCGGCTTTCGGTCGTCGTCGCGGACAGCATCCGCGCGTGGCCTGAGCGCTTGTCGGTGGCCGCGAGCTTCACCGGCTTGCGCTCGGCCGCGCGCGTCGTCCAATGCGCGGCGTCCGCCGACGCATGCGTCGCGACGCGCGTCGCGCGCACCTCGCCCGCGCGCAGCCGCGCATACGCGTAGCGCGGCTGCGCGTTCGCGAGCGGATGCACGGCAACGACGGCGGGCAGCGCCGCGTCGACGCGCCGACGAACGCCTTTCGGCAAGAATTGCCGCAGCGTCGCGCGCCCGGCGTCGACGCTCACGTCGACCGCCGCGCCGGCGAACCGCCAGCCGAGCGCCGCCGCGACGCGATACGGCAACATGCCGGTGTCGTACGCACCTTCGGCGCGCGTGCCTGTGAGCACGAGATCGTGGCCGCGCACGCGTTCGGCGAGCGCGGCGGCCGCGTCGTCGCCGGCCGCGCATTCGAGCACCTCGACGCCGGCCGCGCCGAGCGCGAGGTAGTCGGCAAGCGCCGGATTGCGCGAGTCGCCCGCGTGAATCACGTCCAGGCGCGCGCGATGCTCAGCGGCCAGTGCGCGGCCGATCTCGAGCGCGGCCGCGTCGTTGCGGCTGTAGCGCGGCGCGCCCGACACCGGATGGCGTCCGACCGACACGAGCACCGCGATGCTTCCCAGCTTTCGATTTGCATTCATGCAGCGGCTCCCACGTATTCGGTCTCTTGCGATGCGGCGCGTGATCGCACATGCGCGGCACGCGCGGCGTTCGCCTCGTCGATCAGCGCGGCGATCGTCGCCTGCGCATCGCCGACGATCGTCAGGTTCGCGCGCTTGGCGATCGGCGCGCTGCCGTCGAGATTCACCGCGATCACGTGGCGGCAGTCCTTGATCCCCTGAAGGTGCTGGACGGCGCCCGAGATCCCGAACGCGATGTAGACGCTCGCATCGACCGTCTTGCCGGTCGCGCCGACCTGCTTGTCGCGCGTGAAGTGGCCGTTGTCGACCGCGACGCGGCTCGCGCCGATCGCCGCGCCGAACGTTGCGGCGAGCGTCTCGAACGCCGCGATGTCGGTCACGCCGTTGCCCGCCGACACGATGAAGTCCGCTTCTTCGAGCGCGACCTGCGCAGCGTCGATCTCTTCGAGGCCGAGATCGCGATAGTCGCCGCCGGCGACCGAGCCTGCGCCCGGCGCGTCGTCGAGCGTGCGCTCGCGCGCCGCGCCGACGAACGGCAACTTCGGCTCGACCGCGTCCGGCGCGAGCAGCACGACGTCGGGCAACGCGCGTGTCGCGAAGCCGCGCTTCGCATCGACGTATGCGCCGACGTGATCCGCCGCGATCTCGACGACGTTCGTCGCGACGCTCGCGTTCGTCGCTGCCGCGTAGCGGCGGCCGAGATCGCCGTCACCCGTCGCGTTGTCGGGAATGAACACATGCCGCGGCGACAGCGCGGCCGCGCACGCGCGCAGCGCGTCGAGCTCGCGCTCCGGCGCGAACGCGCGGCGGTCGAAGCCCCGCAGCACGATCAGTGTGTCGGCGCCGAGCGCGCCCGCGTCGTCGTTCAGTTCTCCGAACACGACAAGCGCGACTTCGGTTTGCGCATCGGCGAGCAGCGCGGCGGCCGCAAGCGTCTGACGCGCATGGTCGTTGAGCGCGCCGCGCTCGCTGTGCGCGGCGACAAGGAAGACACGTGCAGCTTCCCGCACGACGCGCACCGGCTTCGCGGCCGACGCGCCGTGTGCGTGCGGCGCCCACTGCGCCGCGTCGCCGGATGCGCTTCCGGTCTCGCCGAGCGTGATGCGTTTCAGGCCCGCCGCGGTGACGACGAACGGCCGGCGCGGATCGATTCGTTTGAGCGTGGTCATCGGGTCACTCCAGCGAGGCGGCGACGAGTTCGGCGACATCGAGCACGTCGGGCCGCGGGCCGACGACGCCTTCAAGCATCGCGGTGCAGTTCGGACAGCCGACCGCGACGACGTCCGCGCCCACCGCGCGCGCGTCGGCGATGCGGATGTCGGGAATCCGCTGCTTGCCCGGGATGTCGGTGAGCGGCGCGCCGCCGCCACCGCCGCAGCAGCGGCCGCGCATCCCATGGCGCTCCATCTCGACGACCTGGATGCCGATCGTCTTCAGCAGCGTGCGCGGCGCTTCCGTCTCGCCGTTGTAGCGGCCGAGATAGCACGGATCGTGATAGGCGATGCGCTTCTCGCGCAGCGCTTCGGCCGCCTGCGGCTTGATCTTCCCGGCCGCAACCAACTCGGCGACGAAAGTCGTGTGATGCTTGACCGTGTAGCGGCCGCCGAGCGCGCGGTACTCGTTGCGCAGGCTGTGCATCACGTGCGGATCGGCCGTCACGATCTGCTCGAACGACAGCGTGCCGAGCGTGCCGATCAGGCGTTTCGCCATCTGCTGGAACGTCGCTTCGTCGCCGAGCCGGCGCGCGATGTCGCCCGTGTCCGTTTCCGCGCGGCCGAGCACCGCGTAATCGACGCCCGCGTGATTCAGCACTTTCACGAGTGCGCGCAGCGTGCGCTGATAACGCATGTCGAACGCGCCTTCGCCGGCAACGATCAGGACATCGACACGACGCCCCGGCTGCGCGACGGGCGCGCTCAGGTCGACCGACCAGTCGTAGCGCGCGGCGGTGTCGTAGCCGCCCATCGTGCCTGTCTCGCGCAGATTCGCTAGCACGTCCGCGCCCTTGCCGGGCACCGCGCCGTGCACGAGCGTCTGGTTGCGTCGCATGTCGACGATCGCGTCGACGTGCTCGATCAGCATCGGGCACTCCTGCACGCAGGCGCGGCACGTCGTGCACGACCACAGCGTGTCGGCCTCGATCAGCGAAGACACGATCGGACGCTGCGGATCGCCGCCGTGCTGGCCGACCGGAATCCCGGGCGTCGGGCTGCCCGCGTACGCGGCGTCGGTGCCGCCCGCCATCCCGACGACGAGATCCTGGATCAGCTTCTTCGGATTGAGCGGCTGGCCCGACGCGAACGCGGGGCACGCGGCTTCGCACTTGCCGCACTGCACGCACGCATCGAAGCTCAGCAGCTGATTCCAGCGGAATTCGGCCGGCTTCGCGACGCCGTACTCGTCATGCTCGACGTCGGACGGCTTCAGCGCGGTCGGCGGCGTCGCGGCGCCGTGGTCGGCGTACGACTCGCGCGTCGCCGCGAAGCGCTCCTGACGCGGATGGAACGCGAGATGCAGCAGACCCGCGATCGCATGCTTCATCGGCCCGCCCTTCGCCGCGCCGACCGTCATCGCAAACGCACCGACGCCGATCAGCACCGCGCACAACACCGCGAACGCGCCCGACATCGCGGCCGTCGGCACGAGCATGAACAGCACGAGACCGAGCGCGAACGCGCCGAGCAGCCAGGGCAGCGTATTCCACGGGCCGCGCGACAGACGCGCGGGCACGTTCTTCGCGCGACGGCGGCGCCACACGAACACCGCGCCGACGAGCATCGCGAGCGCCGCGAGAAAGATCAGCTTGTCGAGCCACGGCGAATAGATCGCGAGCCCGTAGTTGACGAACACGAGCGCGAGTGCGGCGATCGCGCCGCCCGCCGTCGCGACGTGCGTCTTCGCGATATACGGATCGCGTGCGACGACGTGGTGCAGATCGACGAAATAACGCTTCGGAATCGCAAACAGATTCGCGAGCCCAAACGCGCCGGGTGCGGTCGCGCGGCCCAGCCGCCAGTACGACGAACGCTTCGCGACCGCGAACGCGAGGCCCGCGACCGACAGCCACAGCAACGCGGTAATCAGAAAGGCCGGATTCATCGTCAGAAATCCTTCACGAGGCGCAGCGCGTCGTAGATCGCGCCATGGATGTTGTGCATCGAGATGCAGTCGCCGACGCGGAACAGCAGGAAGCGGCCGTTGCCGAGCGCCTCGGACAGGCACGGCTGCGGCTCGGCGGCAAACAGCTTGTGCACGTCGATCTGGCCGCGATTGACCGATTCCGGCTTCAGCTTCCAGTACAGCGCGTCGTTCGGCGTGACGCCGTTCTCGATCACGACCTGATCGACCGCGCGCTCCTCCTGCTCCTCTGTGTATTCGTTGCGCAGCACCGCGATCTTCTTGCCGTCCTCTTCATAGACGCGATCGAGCCAGTAGTTCGGCGTGTGGATCACGCCCTGCGCATAGAGACGCCGGTAGAAGATCGGGAACGTCGTGCCGCCGCAGTCGTCGGCGACCTTCACGTCCGGCGTGACGATCTCGACCTTCGAGCCGCGGCTCGAGATGAAATCGGCCACGCCCGCGCCGGCGTGCGTGCTGACGCCGTCATAGACGAGCACGTTGCGCTTCGGCTCGACGCGGCCCGACAGGATGTCCCACGAACTGACCGCGAGCCCTTCGGCGACGCCCCAGGCGGGCACCTGCTGCGTGAAGCTCGAACCGCCCGTCGCGAGCACGATGATGTCCGGCTTCTCGGCCATGATCATCTTCTCGTCCGCTTCGACGCCGAGACGCCGATCGACGCCGAGACGCTTCGTCTCCATGTCGAGCCAGCGCACGATGCCCGCCATCTGCTCGCGCTGCGGCGCCTTCGCGGCGAGCATGATCTGCCCGCCGACTTCGTGATGCTTCTCGAACAGCACGACGTCATGGCCGCGCGAACGCGCGACGCGGGCCGCTTCGAGTCCGGCCGGCCCCGCGCCGACCACGACGACCTTGCGCTTCGGCCCTCGCGACTTCTCGATCACGTGCGGCATCGTCGCCTCGCGCGACGTCGCCGCGTTCTGCACGCACAGCACGTCGAGGCCGTTGTACTGGCGGTCGATGCAATAGTTCGCGCCGACGCACTGCTTGATCTCGTCCTCGCGGCCGTCGCGGATCTTGATGACCAAGTGCGGATCGGCGATCTGCGCGCGCGTCATGCCGACGAGATCGACCATCCCGTTCGCGAGCAGGCGCTCGGCCTGACCGGCATCGCGAATGCTCTGCGCGTGCATCACCGGGATCTTGACGACCGACTTGATGCCCGCCGCGAGATGCACGAACGGCTCGGGCGGCAGCGCCATCGGCGGCATGCAGTTCGCGAGCGTGTTGTGCGTGTCCGCGCCCGAGCCGATCACGCCGAGGTAATCGATCAAGCCCGTCTCGGACATCGCCTGCGCGATCTCTTTCAACTGCTCGTGATCGAGGCCGTCCTCGTGGAACTCGTCGCCGCACATCCGCAGACCGACGCAAAAATCGCGGCCGACCGCCTCGCGCACCGCCTTCAGCACTTCGACGCCGAAACGCAGCCGGTTCTCGAGGCTGCCGCCCCATTCGTCAGCACGGAAGTTCGTTCGCGGGCTCCAGAACTGGTCGATCAGATGCTGGTGCGCGGCCGAGATCTCGATGCCGTCCATCCCCGCATCCTTTACGCGCTTCGCGGCCGCGGCGAAATCGCCGATGATCCGGCGGATTTCCTCGACCTCGATGATCTTCGCGTTGCCGCGGTGCACCGGCTCGCGCACGCCCGACGGCGACATCAGGTGCGGCCAGTGCTCGCCGTGAAAGGCGGAGCGTCGGCCCATGTGCGTCGCCTGGATCATGATCTTCGCGCCGTGCCGATGCATCGCTTCGGCAAGCCGCGACAGCGGATCGACGATCCTGTCGGTCGACAGGTTCACTGATTTCCACCAGCCTTGCGGGCTGTCGATCGATACCGGGCTCGACCCGCCGCACACGGCGAGGCCGACCCCGCCCTTCGCCTTTTCCTCGTAGTAGCGGATGTAGCGATCGCCGGGCAGCCCGCCCGGTTCCGCGTATACCTCCGCGTGCGCGGTGCTGACGATCCGGTTGCGCAGCGTGAGCTGATTCAGCGTCAAGGGTTTGAACAGATGGGGATAGCGCATCGCGGGCGACCTCTGGCGTTCTCGTAAGCGTGACGTGGGCGTGGTGGATGTCGTGTCAGTGCGAAAGCGGCGACACTTCGAACACGCAATGGTCGTGGCCTTCGGCCGCGCATTGCGCTTCCTTCGATTGCGCGCGCGGCGCGCCCGAGCCTGCCGGCGCCGTGTCGTTGACCCAGTCCATCGCGCCCGCGAACCAGCCGGCGAACATGTAGCAGAGCTTGCCTTCCTTGCCCGGCTGCGCGAGCACGAACGACGAGTGGCGCAGTTCGATCTTCGCGCGCGCGTTCGCCGGATCGGCCTCGATGATCGAGAACAGCCCCCAGCCGCGCTGCGACAGGCGCTTCAGGTAATGCTCGAACACCGCCATGCCGGCGATCCCGTGCTGCTTCGCCTCCTTGTCGCACCAGTGGTACGCCGACTTGTAGCCGGCCTGGTAGAGAATGTCCGCGTAGACATCGCGGCCGAGCGCCGCTTCCACCGCCGTATGGTTGTTCGTGAAGAAATGGCGCGGCACGTACAGCATCGGCAGCGCATCGGTGGTCCAGACGCCGGTGTTCGGATCGACGTCGATCGGCAGTTGCGGTTGCATCGTGTGACTCCGTGGGGTAAAACGCGCGGCGTCTTCGCGCACGCGCGGCATCGTCCGCGCGCCGTCGCTCGTCGAGCGGGCGCGTCCTGAATCGAATCGGTTGAAAGCGAGGAAAGCGGACGTCTACGCGCCCCAGACCTCCTTGAACACGCGCACCCAGTTCTCGCCCATGATCTTGCGGATGCGCGACGCTTTCCAGCCGGCGCGCTCCATCGCGGCCGTCAGGTTCGGGAATTCGCCGATCGTACGGATTCCTTCCGGGTTCACGACCTTGCCGAAATTCGTGAGCCGGCGGTAGCGGCCCTTGTCGTGCGTGAGCCAGTCGAAGAAGTCGACGCTGAAGCCTTGCGTGAAATCGGTGCCGATGCCGACCGCGTCCTCGCCGATCAGGTTCACGACGTAATCGATCGCTTCGATGTAGTCGTCGATCGTCGCGTCGATCCCGCGCTTCAGGAACGGCGCGAACATCGTCACGCCGACGAAGCCGCCTGCATCGGCGATCTCCTTCAGCTGCGCGTCGCTCTTGTTGCGCGGATGCTCTTTCAGGCCGGAGGGCAGGCAGTGCGAATAGCAGACGGGCTTCTTCGAGAACGCGATCGCCTCCGACGACGTGTTGCCGCCGACGTGCGACAGATCGACCATGATCCCGACACGGTTCATCTCGGTGATCACTTCGCGGCCGAAGTCCGACAATCCGCCGTCGCGCTCGTAGCAGCCGGTGCCGACGAGGTTCTGCGTGTTGTAGCAGAGCTGGACGACGCGCACGCCCATGTCGGCGAACGCCTCGACATAGCCGAGGTTGTCCTCGAACGCATGCGCGTTCTGGAAGCCGAGGATCACGCCCGTCCTGCCTTCCTGCTTCGCGCGGAAGATGTCGTCGGTCGTGCGCACGAGTGTCAGCAGTTCGCCGTTGTCGCGAATCTGCTTCTTCATCAGCGCGATGTTGTCGACCGTCTTCGTGAAGTTCTCCCACACGGACACCGTGCAGTTCGCGGCCGTCACGCCGCCTCGATGCATGTCTTCGAACACCGAACGTTCGAACTTCGAAATGTTCAGGCCATCGATGATGATGCTGTCCTGATGCAGCGTGCTCATGGATTCTCCAGTCTGGTCTGCGCGTTGGTCGGTCGTCGTGCTGATGCGCGGCGCTCAGTAAATCGGGAAGCGCTCGCAGAGCGCGAAGATCTCGCGGCGCACGCGCTGTTCGGTCGCGCGGCCGCCTTCCGGGTTCGCGCGCAGCGCGTCGAACACCTCGAGAATCAGCCGGCCGACCTTACGAAATTCCGCGACGCCGAAGCCGCGCGTCGTGCCGGCCGGCGTGCCGAGGCGGATGCCCGACGTGATCGTCGGCTTCTCGGTGTCGAACGGGATGCCGTTCTTGTTGCACGTGATGCCCGCCCGCTCGAGCGCCTGCTCGACCTGCGCGCCCTTCAGGCCCTTCGGACGCAGATCGACGAGCAGCAGATGGTTGTCGGTGCCGCCCGTCACGAGATCGACGCCGCCCGCCTTCAGCACTTCGCCGAGCGCCTGCGCGTTCGCGAGCACGTGGTCGATGTAGGTCTTGAAGTCGCCCGTCAGCACCTCGCCGAACGCGACCGCCTTGCCGGCGATCACGTGCATCAGCGGACCGCCCTGCAGGCCGGGGAACACCGCCGAGTTGATCTTCTTCGCGATGTCTTCGTCGTTCGTCAGCACGAAGCCGCCGCGCGGTCCGCGCAGGGTCTTGTGCGTCGTCGACGTGACGACGTGCGCGTGCTCGACCGGATTCGCGTGGCGGCCCGCGGCGATCACGCCGGCGATGTGCGCCATGTCGACCATCAGCTTCGCGCCGACCGAATCGGCGATCGCGCGAAAGCGGGCGAAGTCGAGCTTGCGCGGATACGCGGAGAAGCCCGCGATGATGAGGCTCGGCTTGTGCTGGTGCGCGAGTGCCTCGACCTGGTCGTAATCGATCAGCATCGTGTCGCGGTTCACGCCGTACTGAACCGCGTTGAACCACTTGCCTGACAGCGCCGGTTTCGCGCCGTGCGTCAGGTGCCCGCCCGCGTCGAGCGACATGCCGAGCACCGTATCGCCCGGCTTCGCGAGCGCGAGCATCACCGAGCCGTTCGCCTGCGCGCCGGAGTGCGGCTGCACGTTCGCATAGCCGGCGTCGAAGATCCGCTTCACGCGATCGATCGCGAGCGCCTCGACTTCGTCCGCGAATTCGCAGCCGCCGTAATAGCGCTTGCCCGGATAGCCTTCCGCATACTTGTTCGTCAGCACCGAGCCCTGCGCCTCGAGCACCGCGCGCGACACGATGTTCTCCGACGCGATCAGCTCGACTTGCGACTGCTGCCGTTCGAGTTCCTTGAGGATCGCGCCGCGCACGGACGCGTCACGCTCGGCGAGCGATTGCGAGAAGAAAGGATTGGCGTTCGACATAGAGCGTCTCGTCACTGGATTTTGAGGGGCGCCGGGGCGGGCTCGAAGGCCCGTCGCACGGCGTTTTGGCGTCCCGCCGCAGCGGCTGCCGACGGCTCTATTCTTGTCGTTCGGATTTTTCGCCGATTGATGAATTCAGACGCTTTCTTTCCCTTTTCCGACATGTTCGTCACTTTTGAACAAGTGACCGATCGTGCGTTTTTTGCGCCGGCGATCCCGGGCGCCCGCACGCCGTCCGGCACTGGCGAGGTGCCGCCGCTGCACTTGCGCTGCGCAGCCGCTCCCGGTTGCGGTGCGGTGCAGCGAAACGCGGCCGGCACGCAATCGCGCCGATCAGGGTTTAGCCGTATGGCACGCTTGTTGCGCTCGATTTCACAATACGCAAGCCGAGCGCCCCGGCTGCATCAAGACCAGATTCAAGGAACGCCTCCCCATGTCGCCCGACCGCACCGCGTCGCTGTCTCATTTCGCGTTCATGCCGCTGCCCAATTTCACGATGATCGCGTTCACGAACGCGATCGAAGTGCTCAGGATGGCAAACTACCTGAGTGGGCAGCCGCTGTACCGCTGGTCGATCATCAGCCCGGAGGGCGGCTCGGTGAGCGCGAGCAACGGGCTTTCGGTCGACACCGGCCCGGCCGACTGCGCCGGGCGGCCGGACATCGTGTTCGTCTGCGGAGGCGTCGACGTGCAGCACGCAACGCGCCCCGAGCATCTCGCGGCGCTGCGCCGCTTCGCGCGCGCGGGCCTCGCGCTCGGCAGCCTGTGCACCGGTACCTACGCGCTCGCGAAGGCGGGCCTCCTCGCCGGCTATGCGTGCGCGATCCATTGGGAAAATCTTTCGGCGCTGAAGGAAGAATTTCCGGACACCCGCTTCCTGAAAGAACTGTTCGTGATCGACCGCGACCGCGTGACGTGCACGGGCGGCGTCGCGCCGCTCGACATGATGCTGAACCTGATCGCCGCACGGATCGGCACCGCGCGCGTCACGCAGATCGCCGAGCAGTTCATCGTCGAGCACGTGCGCGACACGAGCGCGCAGCAACGGATGCCGCTCGTCGCGCGGCTCGGCTCCGCGAACAAGTCGCTGTTCGAAGTGATTTCGCTGATGGAGAACAACATCGAAGAGCCGCTGTCGCGCGAAGAGCTCGCGCGGCTCGCGAACATGTCGCAGCGGCAGTTGCAGCGCCTCTTCCGCGAGCATCTCGGGATGACGCCGACGCATTATTACCTGACGCTGCGCCTGCGCCGCGCGCGCGAACTGCTGTTGCAGACCGACATGTCGATCATGCACATCACGATGGCGTGCGGCTTCCAGTCCGCGTGCCACTTCAGCAAGAGCTATCGCGACGCGTTCGGCACCGCGCCGACGCGCGAGCGCCGCAAGCAGGTTGCGCCGCTGGCGCAACCTGCGATGGCGAGCGGCGCGCCCGTGCCATCGATGTTGCTGCACGCCTGAGCGCGCTGCGCGACCATTGCGGCACGCGTCCGCTTCGCACGCTTCGGAACCCGAAACGAACGGCCCGCCGGTTTTCCAGGCCAGCGGGCCGTGCTTGTTCTCCGGCGCGGCGCCGATCGCGCCGCGCCTGCGCGTGCATCAGGCGGCGTTCAGCATGCCGTGCGGATCGATGACGAATTTGCGCGGCGCGCCGCCGTCGAACTTCTTGTAGCCTTCCGGCGCCTGGTCGAGCGAGATCACCGACACGTTGACGATCTTCGCGATCGGCAGCCGGTCGAACAGGATCGCCTGCATCAGGTTGCGGTTGTACTTCAGCACCGGCGTCTGGCCCGTGAAGAACGTATGCGACTTCGCCCAGCCGAGGCCGAAGCGGATGCTCAGGCTGCCGTGCTGC
This sequence comes from Burkholderia sp. ABCPW 14, assembly GCF_001523835.1. Classification (NCBI taxonomy): domain Bacteria; kingdom Pseudomonadati; phylum Pseudomonadota; class Betaproteobacteria; order Burkholderiales; family Burkholderiaceae; genus Burkholderia; species Burkholderia sp. ABCPW 14. The sequence continues at coordinate 31,411 of NZ_LOVS01000022.1, forward strand.
GCGGCCTTGTCCTTCGCGCCCGGATCGTCCGTCACGTACAGGCCCGGAATGCCGATCGCGCCGGCGGGCCGCGTGATTTCCATCAGCGAGTTCAGCACCGTCGCGGGCGCTTCCTCCGCGTGGCCGGACGAGCCGTGACCGTGCGCCTCGAAGCCGACGCAGTCGACCGCGCAATCGATCTCCGGCTTGCCGAGGATCTGCTCGATCTGCTCGCCGAGCGTCGCGTCCTTCGACAGATCGACGACCTCGAAGCCCATCGCCTTCGCATGCGCGAGACGCTCGGCGTTCATGTCACCGACGATCGTGCAGGCGGCGCCGAGCAGGCGCGCCGACGCGGCGGCCGCCATCCCGACAGGGCCCGCGCCCGCGACGTAGACGGTCGAGCCGGGCTTCACGCCGGCCGACACGGCGCCGTGATAGCCCGTCGGCAGGATGTCGGACAGGCACGTGAGATCGCGGATCTTCGCCATCGCCTGATCGCGGTCGGGGAATTTCAGCAGGTTGAAGTCGGCGTACGGAACGAGCACGTATTCGGCCTGGCCGCCGATCCAGCCGCCCATGTCGACATAGCCGTACGCACCGCCCGCGCGCGACGGATTCACGTTCAGGCACACGCCCGTGTGCTGCTCCTTGCACATCGCGCAGCGGCCGCACGCGACGTTGAACGGCACCGACACGAGATCGCCGATCTTCAGCGTCTCGACGTCGCGGCCGACCTCGATCACCTCACCCGTGATCTCGTGACCGAGCACGAGCCCGACGGGCGCCGTCGTGCGGCCGCGCACCATGTGCTGATCGGAGCCGCAGATATTCGTGCTGACCACCTTCAAGATCACGCCGTGGCCGATCGCGCGGCCGCTCGGATCGACCATCTTCGGATAGTCGATCTTTTGCACCTCGACCTTGCCCGGCCCCTGATACACGACACCTCGGTTGCTGCTCATCGCATTGTCTCCATGTCTCGTTGGCGGTGCGCCGCGCGTCGCCGGCCCGCGCGTTCGGGCGCATCGGACGGGCTTGCAGCGAGCTTTTCGAGGGTAGTCCGCGAGCCGGGGGGCCGAGCGTCCAAAAACCGACATCGGCTTGACTGCGGCCGACATCGGACGAAGCGGCGAGGGTGGAGAGAGTATCGACGGCGATCGGCGCAGTGTGGCGTGGCGCGCGCACGGCGTCGCGCAGCGCAGCGTGCAGCCACGCGTGGATGCGCCGCGCCTCGCCCCGTCCCGCGTCAGGCGCGCATCAACCGCGTACCGGCCCGTCCGTATCGCCCGGCTCGACGACGGGCGACGCAAGCCGATGCGCGACGTCGGCCGGATCCGCGATGACGCCGAGCATCAGCTCGGCGATCGCCCGGCCGCACGCGTGCCCGGTCGGCTGCAGCACCGCGGTCGCCCGGTGCGGAAACACGATGTCGCGTGGCTCACCGTCGTGCACGACAAGCCGAGCGCCTCCGACAGCGCTTTCAGATTCACTTTCACGATCTCCCCTCGGACAGTCTCCATCCGTTCCGGCGGCGACCGCGCTGGTCATCGTTTCTCAAAACCGATTTGAATATTCGGCACAGAGCAAGTTTCTCTCGCAAACCTGCCGATTCTCGATATCGACACGCATTCGCTCGCCGCGCTCGAGGAAAGCACCGAAGAAATCCTCCGTGAACAGTGGAAACTGCTGGAGATCGAATCTGCGAAGGACGCGCGCCTGCTTCGGCAGCAACTCGGCCGATACCGCGGCAATATCCTGCAAGGACTGGAGCTGGTTGCATTTCAACCTCAACGCACGCGCTCGATCGCACCGGACGCGCAACCGCCCGCGATGCGGAGATTGCGACGAAAAACGCGCGCCGCAGCTTGAGCCGACATTCACACTGCGTCACTGCGCCGCCCCAAAGCCGGCAACAAGGTACCCGCCAGCTGTCGTCTCGAAACTTGACGACGCGAGGTGAAGTGTCACGGCGCTGCGACCGACGCGCATCCTTCGCATGCCTGATCGATCGACTCCCGCAACGCCTGTTCACTTCCCCCCGTCATTCGCCCGAATCACCGCCTCGGCGGCCGCATCGGCATCGCCCGC
>NZ_LOVS01000023.1:0-3038 GCF_001523835.1 Burkholderia sp. ABCPW 14
CGCGGTTGCGCTCGACGAGCGCCTTGAGCGGCACCGCGCCGAGGTCGTCGGCCCGTACCGGGGCCAGGGCGCCGCCATAGCGGCCGATGGGCGTGCGGATTGCGTCGCACAGGAAAGCTTCGGTCATGTCGAATTCCGGCGGAGGTGAACCCGCGAGCGGGCGGGTTCATTCATGGTAGTGAACGATGGCGCGGTCGGCAGTTCGGCCGAACGGGTTATGCCGTTTGGCCGGCTTCTGCCGGTGCGGACTTCGGCGCAACATGGTGTCGGCTCTGCACGACGCGGAAGCGGTTCGCGACGAACGCGGCATCGGCGAGCGATGCATTCGCGGCCGGATTGGCGCCCGTACCGTGAAAGTCGGAGAACGCCGCCGATTGATTGACGAACACGCCGCCCGTCAGATTGATCGACAGCGCGACTCCGCCGCGCACCGCCGCTTCGTGTGCCGCCTCGACGACGGCATCGTCCGTGCTATAGACGGAGAGCGTGAGCGCACCGTGGTCGGCCGCGATCGAACCGGCGAGATCGAGCGATTGTGCAGTCGAATCGGTTGCGATGACGAACGAGATCGGGCCGAACCATTCTTGCGTGTACATCGCCCGATCCTCGACGTCGAGCTGCAGCACGAGCGGCGTGCGCACGCGCGCGCCCTTGAATGCAGGATGCTCGAGCGCTTGGCTGTCGGCGAGCACGCGGCCGAGCTTGCGTGCGTCGTCGATGCGCGCCGCGACGCCGTCGTTCTGAAGCGCGCCGATGAGATCGACCGAGCGCGCCGGGTCGCCCGTCAGCTTTTGCACGGCGCCGGCGATCGCCTGCGCGACGTCGTCGAAGCTGACGTGCCCTTCTGCGGTGCGGATGCCATCGCGCGGAACGTAGATGTTTTGCGGTGCGGTACACATCTGGCCGGAGTAGAGCGCGAGCGAGAACGCGATGTTCTTGACGGCAGCCTTCAGGTCGTCGACGGAATCGATCACGATCTGGTTCACGCCCGCCTTCTCCGTGTACACCTGTGCCTGATGCGCGTTGCGTTCGAGCCAGGTGCCGTTTTTCGAGCTACCGGTGAAGTCGATCAGCTTGATTTCCGGACGGAGCGCGAGCTCCTGGACGAGCGCGCCATCGTTCCCTTCGGTCGCGAGCAGTGTGACGATGTTCGGATCGAAGCCCGCTTCGCGCAGCACGTCGCGCGCGATGCGCACGGTGATCGCGAGCGGCAGGATCGCGCCGGGGTGAGGTTTGACGATGAGCGTATTGCCGGTGGCGAGGTCGGCGAACATGCCCGGATAGCCGTTCCAGGTCGGGAACGTGCAGCAACCGAGCACGAGGCCCGTGCCGCGCGGCACGATCGTGTAGCGCTTGTGCATCGCGAGCGGCGGGTTCTTGCCTTGCGGTTTTTCCCAGTGCGCATCGACGGGGATGCGCTGCAGTTCCTGCCACGCGTATGCGACGGCTTCGAGTGCGCGGTCCTGCGCATGCGGCCCGCCCGCCTGGAACGCCATCATGAACGCCTGTCCGGTCGTGTGCATGACGCCGTACGCGATTTCGAAGCTCGCGCGATTCAGCCGGGCGAGGATTTCGAGGCACACGCCGGCCCAGGCGTGCGGCCCGGCCTCGCGCCACGCGCGCTGTGCTTGCGCGGCGGCGTCGATCAGTTCGTCGGGTGACGATTTCGGATAGCGGATGCCGAGCGCGAAGCCGTACGGCGATTGCTCGGCGCCGACCGTTCCGCCTGAGGCGGGCTGGCCGAGCTCGAAGGGTTTGCCGAGCTGGGCTTTGAATGCGGCTTCACCGTCTGCGTTGGCGCTTTCCCCGTACACTTTGGGGCTCGGCATCTCGGCGAACGGGCTCCAGTAGCCGCGCGTTTCGATCGTGGAGAGCGCGTGCTTCAGCGTGTCTTCATGCTTCGTAAACAGAGGATGGGTCATGGCGGCAGGCTTGATGAACGTTGAGGAAGGTGGAGATTATTAATTAACCGACCGGTTGGTCGGAAAATGTTAGCATTAAATCATCCGTGCGTGTGCGGCATTTCATGTTTCATTGATCGAGGAGAAGCAGATGGCTTACGAAAACATCCTGGTGGAGACGCGAGGCCGGGTGGGGCTGATTACGCTGAATCGTCCGAAGGCGCTGAACGCGTTGAACGACGCGCTGATGGACGAGCTTGGCGCGGCGCTCAAGGCGTTCGACGCGGACGAGGGCATTGGCGCCATCGTGCTGACGGGCAGCGAAAAGGCGTTCGCGGCCGGCGCGGACATCGGGATGATGGCGACCTATTCATACATGGATGTCTTCAAGGGCGACTACATCACGCGCAACTGGGAGACGGTGCGCCAGATCCGCAAGCCGGTCATTGCGGCGGTGGCAGGTTTTGCGCTGGGTGGCGGCTGCGAACTCGCGATGATGTGCGACATCATCTTTGCGGCAGACACCGCGAAGTTCGGTCAGCCCGAAATCAAGCTCGGCGTGCTGCCGGGCGCGGGCGGAACGCAGCGCCTGCCGCGTGCGGTGTCGAAGGCGAAGGCGATGGACATGTGCTTGACCGCGCGCTTCATGGATGCGGAGGAGGCTGAGCGCGCCGGCTTGGTGTCGCGGATCCTGCCGGCGGACAGGTTGCTCGATGAGGCGCTCGCCGCAGCGACGACGATCGCCGAATTCTCGTTGCCTGCCGTGATGATGGTGAAGGAGGCGGTCAATCGCGCATACGAGACCACGCTTGCGGAAGGCGTGCACTTCGAGCGTCGCTTGTTCCATTCGGCGTTCGCGTCTGAAGATCAGAAGGAAGGGATGGCGGCGTTCGTCGAGAAACGCAAGCCGGTCTTCAAGCATCGCTGAAATCGGGATAAACGTCGCGCACCTCTGGTCCTTGGGGTACGGCGTCACTCCAGTGTGCGCGCCCCCCCGTTCCGAGCCGCTGCGCGCGCTCGGAACGGGGGGGTAAATTTCTTTCGGAAAAGGACTTGCGCGAAAGCGGAATGGTGCCTAGAATCACGCCTCTTTCGCGGTAACGGAAACGTAGCGCGAAAGGGGGAGATGGGAAGTTC
>NZ_LOVS01000024.1:0-1245 GCF_001523835.1 Burkholderia sp. ABCPW 14
GAAGGCCTTGGCGACTGGCTAAAGATGCACTGGCCGAGTGTGAAGCAAGCGCTGCTGGAAGGGACGTACTTACCGCGAGCGGTACGCCGTGTGGACATACCGAAGCCGCAAGGCGGAGTGAGGACGCTGGGCGTGCCAACTGTGGTGGATCGACTGATCCAGCAAGCGCTGCACCAAGTATTGCAACCGATCTTGGAGCCGACGTTCTCGGCGAGCAGTTACGGATTCCGACCGGGCAAGAGTGCGCTGGACGCGGTGCGTCAGGCGCAAGCGCATGTTCAGGGCGGTCGGCACTGGGTGGTAGACATGGATCTGGAGAAGTTCTTCGATCGAGTCAATCATGATGTGCTGATGGGCCGGGTCGCCCGGCACGTGCAAGGCAAAGTGACGCTGAAACTGATTCGCCGCTTCCTCGAAGCGGGGATGATGGCGGACGGCGTGACACAGGCGAGAGCGGAGGGTACGCCGCAGGGCGGCCCGCTGTCCCCGCTGCTGTCGAACATACTGCTGAGCGATCTGGATCGGAGACTGGAGCGTCGAGGGTTGGCGTTCTGCCGGTACGCTGACGACTGCAACATCTACGTTGGCAGCAAACAAGCAGGACAACGCGTCATGGCGAGCACCAGGACCTATCTCGAGAAGGTCTTGAGGCTGCGCGTGAACGAGACCAAGAGTGCGGTGGCCCGACCGAGCACGCGGAAATTCCTGGGATACCGGGTGGCGGTGAGGTTGGGTCAAGCGCATATCCGGATCGCACCGGAGAGCATCAAGCGATTGATGAACCGGGTGCGGGAGCTGACGTTGAAGGGAAGAAGCGGGTCCCTTGAGCAGGCGATCCAGAAGCTCAACCCGGTACTACGGGGCTGGGCAAATTACGTCCGGCTGAGCCAGCAACACAAGCGGCTGGAGGGTCTGGACGGATGGTTGCGAAGGCGTTTGCGCTGCCTGATCTGGCGGCAGTGGAAGCGCCCCCGAACCCGAGAGCGCAACATGATCGCCTTGGGCTTACGCCCGGAGCGGGCATGGAAATCGAGCGTGAATGGCCGAGGGCCTTGGTGGAACGCCGGTTCCCACCATCTGAAGCAGGCGTTACCCAATACCTACTTCGATGCCCGGGGACTGATCTCGATCCGTCGGACGGTGGATCGCCTCCAGAGCGTTAACTGAACCGCCGTATGCGGAACCGCACGTACGGTGGTGTGAGAGGGCTGAGGGGGTAACCCCTCACCCTACTCAATTTCATCG
>NZ_LOVS01000025.1:0-10710 GCF_001523835.1 Burkholderia sp. ABCPW 14
CTCACCCTCTTTGGCCGGTCCTGACCAGCATGCCGGGAGTCGGCGTCAGGACCGCCGCCAGACTCCTGACCGAAGTCGCCCATAAAGCCTTCGCTTCGGCTGCTCATCTGGCGGCCTACGCTGGCCTCGCGCCGGTCACCCGGCGCTCAGGCTCGTCGATCCGTGGCGAGCACCCGTCCAGACGGGGCAACAAGGTGCTCAAGCGCGCCTTGTTCCTCTCCGCCTTCGCGGCCTTACGAGACCCAGTCTCACGGGCCTATTACTCGCGCAAGATCCAGCAAGGCAAGCGCCACAACCAAGCGCTCATCGCACTGGCTCGGCGACGCTGCGACGTCCTGTTCGCCATGCTGCGCGACGGCACCATTTACCAACCCAAGTCGGCCCCTAACGCTTGACGAACAACATAGGGGCACTCCCCACACATCAAGTCCGCGGTATCTCGACCACACGTCGATAAGTGGACTTGTATAAGAAGATGCGCTCGTACGGCCCAAATTCCAGTACCTCACCGCTCGGCCAGTCCACCCCCTGATCCTGCGAGGGATCCCAAAAATCCACGGTTATCAGCAGCCAGTAAGCATCACATTGCTGATACTTCTTAGCCTTTTCGGTCTTGTCTGCGATCGCCCGCCGAACACGATCCACTTGAAGCACCGGAACCGAATAGGATTGCAGCACCTGCCACTTGGGATTGGCCCACTCGCCACTCAGATACATCCACGACACGCAATCTAGATGCTCGAACGTCAAAGCATCAACCAGACCCGGTGGCCCCAATTGAACATGAGACGCGACTTCAGCTATCGCAATAGCCGATGCCTCAACCTCCGCAGAGTTCTTTAACGGGTGGGCAGTATCAAAAGTGATGGATAGTTCTATAGGCCTCCCGCCTGCGTTGTCATGAAGCTTTTGAGCGCGTGTCACAACACGCTCGCGAGGTATCTTCTGCCTTCTCTCGCTTGCCAGCTCCTCGCCGGCGACGATGTGAAGCTCCGTCATTTCAACGCCGATCAGCCTATCATTTCGCACAAGTATGTCTGGGCACTCAGATGGTTCAGCATCCCCGATCAGCTCAGGATAATCGTTACGAAACGACTGAAATAGCCGCCATTCCCTCTCTTTCTTCTCCGCGCTCATTTCTCCACCCACTACAATGAGTCAACACTCAAGCCCCAATTACATTGCATTTACGACCACGCCTGACGAGCGTGTTTGACGCGCAGAATCTCCACTACGTCTACAGCGATGCCGACGCGCAAAACACGCTGCGCTCGCAATCAACGACTCCGCTTCGGAACGGTTGATCCATCACACCTGAGCCTCGCCGGGCGTCGTCGTAAGCCGAATCACCGGATTGGGTAAATCAGAGCGAACGCACTCGAGGCGGACGAAATTGATCGCGGCAGAGGAGAAGCGCAACTCGCGCCGAATGGTCGACTCCAACACATCGTCGGCTTGCCGACTACCGATGTAGCGCCGCACATCGGCCCGCGTCAAAGTCGTCAGGTTGTAGCCACCAAAATACGGTTGCAGCTTCTTCAGCGAGTACAAATCACGCTGCCTAGTGCGATGATTTTTTGCAGGCAGATAGATTCCGATTACTTTTGATCTACCCGATTTCTTCGGGCCATTTCAATCTTGGGGAGCTGCTCACGGGCATCCATTTGGCTAGCGCGCCACCATCATCGAGGGACACCCACAGCTAATCAACCCCACCAAACACTCAAATAAATGATTTCATCATTTCCTTATCCGAATACCAAAACACACCTCCCCGCTAATCCACCGCATCAAAATTCAGGATAGTTAGTCTCCCATTTTTTCTTAAAATTTCCCTGATCAATTCCATGATTTTTTAGACAAAAATCCATCATCTCATGATAATCGTCAAAAACGTTATAGACGTAATTTTCCGCATGATCCGAAAAAACCTCTTGATCCTCGTGGTATTGTCGATCAACCGTAAAGCTCTCCACCTTATAGAGCCACAAGGCATTCTCCCTTGGCTCCCTACCTAGAACAGCAACCTCCGGATACAGATCATCCAAAGAAATTCCGTTCTCCATCAACTCTCGCGCTCTTTCATCCATATACCGAACAGCTCTAACGATTACATATTTAGATGCCCCATCCGGCAATATTTCCTCATAGAACATACCATTTTCATCCGCGCGGACACCTGGAGGAAATGGGCCATAAACAAATGCAGGCTCTTGCTTGCTCATCACTCGCCCCAAATCTTAAATTTCAATAAAAAATTCTTATTATCTTCCCATCAAAATTATGAATTTGAAGGTGATCGCCCAACAAGGCATGATCTCCGGGTTTTGCACTCGCATCGGCAGCATCCCAATGGTAAGAACCTTCTCGCTCAAAAGCGCCATGACCACCTGGCAACCAATCTGACCCGCTTTCAGAAATCCTTCCCTTCGGAAGCACCTGCCCTGTCGTATTTCTATATGCCCTAGGCATTCCCTTACCAGTAGTCAGAGCAAGCAATAACTCCTCAGCCTCTGCCTTTGAGCCGACCGTTACTTGGGCTCTCTTACCCGAATTCAACTGCTCCTTGATATTTTTTAGATCACTTGCGCAAGATAATCCCCACGGATCGATCCAGCTTATGGGATTCGGCGCATACTGATATTGGTTCAACCCGCCCGCCAACCCGATCGGATCCGGCGTAATGAACCGCCCCACTTCCGGGTCATAGTACCGGAACGTGCTGTAGCAGAACCCCGTCTCCAGATCTTCGTACTGCCCCTGCAACCGCAATGCCTGCGGCAGCGGCTGCATCACATCCCCCGCCGGATTCGCGCGGAACTCCGGTGCATACTCCTGCAGCATCGTATTCCCCCACGCCCGGTACCGCGTCCGCCACACTACTCGCCCGCCGCCGTCCGTCAACTCCTCCGGCGCGCCGCTCGCGTTCGCATGGAAGTAATAGATCTTCGCTTCGGGCTTCGCATCGACGGCCGGCCTGTCCCGCTCGTCCTCGTGATACAACCGCCACAGCCAATGGCTGTCTTCGTTGATCGCATCGATCCGCGCCAGCGGTACGTACCCCTCGCCCTCATACAGGTAGGTCACCGCCTGGTGCCCCCGCTGCTCCTGCACGAGTCGCATCCCGTCCCAAACGAACCGCGTCGTGCCGAACGCATCGTGCTTCGCAATCCGCCGCCCCAGCGCGTCGTAGCTGAAGCGCACCGTCTGCTCGACGCCGCGCCGCACCGTATTCACTTCGACGAGTTGATGCTCGACGTTGTACTTCAGATGCTGGATCGTGTGACCGCCCGTCAGCTTCTCGACGAGCCGCCCGTGCGCATCGTATCGATAGCGGCGATCGCCGCTCATCAGCAACCGATTGCCTTCCACCCGCCCCGGCTGTCCCGCCGGGCGCAGGTTCGACGCCGCATCGTATGCAAATTGCTCCGTCAACACGCCCGCTGCATCCGTTCGGCCGGCCGCGCCCGCAACCGCGCTGCCGAGCAATCGCCCGGCAGGGTCGTAGCTGTAGTTCAGCTCGCCGCCCAGCGGATCGATCCGCGCCGTCAGTTCGCCGCCACGGTCGTACGCGAACGCCTTGCGCAACCGATCCTGACTCTGCCGCGAACCGAACGCAGACCATGAGCTGGGTCCGTGCCGCACGTCGCCGATCCATTGCCCGACCTTCCGCGACAGGCTGTCGTACGCCGTCGCCAGCGTCTGCGCCCCCTGCGTCCGGCTCACCTCGCGATGCAAGCGATCGCGCTCGAAATCGCAGACGGTCTCGCCGTTCGATGCGATCCGATGCAGATGACCGCTGCCGTAATACAGCCAGCTCAGCGTGCGGCCGTCCGGCAACGTCGTGCCGATGCGATTGCCGAGCGCGTCGTGCTCATGCGCGAGCCTCGTCATCCGGATCTGCCCGTCGTCGCCGACGACCTCCGAGGTTTCGCCGACCAACCGATCCAGTTCGTCGTATGCGAATGTCACGGCGTCCATCGGACAGCCATCGAGATGCGTGCGCGCAACCCGCTCGAGCCGGCCCGTCGCATCGTAGCCGTATGTCGTCACGGTTTCCGGCGTGCGCTTGCGAACAAGACGCCCCAGCGCATCGCGCTCCAGTTCGATCGTGATCTGCTCGGGCGTGCCCGCCGCCTGCCTCACCACGACGGGCGCACCGCTCGCATCGCGCTGGTATTCGACGCGCACGCCATCCGGGCCGACTTGTTCGATCAGGCGGTCGGCGGCGTCGTACGCAAACCGGTAGCTGTCGCGCAATTCGTTGTAGAGCGCGCGCAAATTGCCGGCTGCGTCGTATTCGAAGCCGACCCGATGGCCGTTCGCATCGGTTCTGGTCGTCAGGCGCCCCACCGCGTCGTAAGCGAATGAGGTCGCATGGCCGTTGCCGTCGACGAACGCCGCCAGCTCGTCCGCGAGCGACCAGCGGTAATGCTCGTCGCTGCCGTTGGGCAATTTCACTTCGGCGATCCGATCGCGGCCGTCGTAGCGATAACGCGTGGTGTGGCCGAGCGCATCGGTCAGCGCCGTCATCCGGCCGCGCCCATCATGCTCGAACCGCGTCGTGATGCCCGAGCAGTCCGTGCGCGCGATCAGCCGGTGGCGCGTGTCCCATCCGAATTGCGTGATTCCGTCGCGCGCGTCGACGATCGCCGCCGGCCGCCCTTGCCGATTGAGACGGAACTCGGTGCGCTGCCCGAGCGGATCGGTTTCGCCGACCCGATTGCCGCGCATGTCGAACGCGTATTGCCACTGCCGGCCATCGGCGAGCGTCTGCTGCTCCAGCGCCATCCACAGCGGATGCCAAGCGAACCGCGTCGTCTCTCCGAGCGCGTTCACAAGCTCGGTGGGCAGGCCGCGTTCGTCGTCGTAACGAAGCAGCGTCGTCGCGCCATTCGGTTCCACGAACCCGACAAGCTCGCGATTCGGACTCCAATCGAAACGCCAGATCTGTCCGAGCGCGTCGGTATGCGCGGTTACGAGATAGTCGGCGTTCCATTCGCACAGCCGCGTGCGGCCGAGGTGATCCGTCACGCGCGTCGCCTGCCGCGCGAAATCGTATGCGAATCGATAACGCTCGCCGTCATTCGTCCAATGTTCGACGACGCGCGCCTCCCTGTCCGTCAAGCCGTTCTCTTCAGCCAGCGCCTTGCGCTCGAATTCTTCCCATGCGTAATGCGCGGTCTTGCCGCCCGGCAGTCGATGCATCGTCATGCGTCCCGCCGGATCGTAGTCGAAGCGGCGCCGCTCGCGCCCTTCTCCGTCAGACACGCTCGCGAGCAGGCCGTCGGCGGTATACGCATAACTCACCAGGCATTCGGTCGCGCCGCCCGCGTGGAGGATCACGCGCGACATCCGCTCCCGGTGCGATGCGTCATATTCGATCTGCACGCGGTGGTCCGCCATCGTCGCCAGTTCGTCCAAACGACCGTGCGCGTCATAGTGAAAGTGCAGTTGGTTCGCGTTGCGATCCTCGAATACGACGGGACGCAGCGTTTGCGTCGCGCGACCAACGCGCGGCAGGCCGAAATCGAAACACAGGCCGTCGTCCTGCTCGATCATCCAGTGCCCGCCCGGCGTACAGGCAAAAGTCAGTCCTTCGCTGCGATTGAAGTACTTCTGCCCCGGCTGCAGATCGGGCACCGGGGTTCGGCGTCCTTGCGCGTCGATCCAGCGGTGCGGATTGTCGCCGCCGATGCCCAGTTGCAGTTCGACCGCATACGGCAGGTTCCATCCGCGGCCGAGCGGCCGATCCGCACGCGGATCGAGGCTGCTGTAGAAGCGCTGCCAGACGATCGGCACCGGCGCGTCGAGCACGAAATCCAGATCCTCTTCGCCGTCGAGGATCTTCGCGCCCGTCGGCATGTGGACCGGGTGTCCGGCGCGACCGGACATCACGCTGCCGACGAGCTTGTCGGCCGCCATGTTGATCGCGAAGTTCATGCCGAAGCAGGCGAGCTTGCTGGCAAGCGATCCCTGGCCGCGCATGGCCTGGCAAAGCGCGATGGCGAGACCCGCGTATTTCGCGATCGTCGCGAGCCACGGCGGCATCTCGCTCGTGACCTCCCGCACCCTCACCCGGTCGCCGCCGATGCTGACGTCGGCCGACCCCGTGTTGATCTTGCCGTCGCACGTGGTCGCATCCTTGATGCGCGACGCGGGCCGGCCGTTGATGAAGACGCTCGCCGAGCCTTCCGCGAGATGCTCGCCCGTCGGATTCGGGTGATTCGTGCAAGCGACGAGATCCTGATCGACCGGCGTGAACAGATCCGCGACGGACTGCGGCTCGACGCCGGGCGGCAGCGGCGGCGCCGCCACGCCCGCCGCGCGGGCCGCGCCGCGCCCATTCACGAAGACATCGGTCGAGCCCGTCGCGATGGCGCCCTTCACGTCGCCGGGAATGAAACTGTCGATGAGTTCGCCGGCTTTATCCGATAAATAGCCTTCCAGCGAATCGGCGCCGAGAAAATGGGACGCCGCCGCATTGACGGCCTGGGACATCACCGCACCGACGACGGCCCCCAGTACCACCGCCCCCAGCCCGCCCGTCCCGACGACGAAGGCCGCGGCAGCCCCGATGGCCGCGCCGACCAGCAAGCCTGCGCCGACGGTCGCCGCGACTTTCAGCATCTGGGCAAGCAACGAGGTGTGGGTGAAGGTGTCGTTCACCCGGGCGGCGGCGAGGAGTGACATGGCGAGATCAGTTCTGGCTCATTGGAAACGACCGGACCCGTTGCAATACCGCGTGTATTCATGGCGAGCGTGAACGCACGGGCATCAGGCGTGGGCGCTATAGCTGTCGAGCAGTGTCCGCCACGTCGTTCGATGCAGCTCGGTCAACGGCGTCTGGCTCGACAACGTGATGACCAAGAGGCGCGGCGCGTCGACGACCGTCATCGCCTGGATCTGGTAAAACGCCGAGCCGGACTGGCGGAACGTGCTCTCGAGCTCCAGCGCCGGCGCACGCTGCTCGCCGATCTCGACCGGACGGCGCGAGATCTCCTTGAAGCCGGTCACGTGACGCGTCATCAGCCCGATCTGCCGCTGCATGCATCGGCTCAGATCCTCGCCGCCGATCAGTTGATCGCGGCTGACGACGATCTGGAACGTGCCGCTCGTGTCGGGATGGACGAGCGTCAGCACATTGACCGTGCGATCGTCGCTCAACGACGGGATATCGAAACTGCATTCTTGCGTGAGATATTTCATGTTCTGATCGTTTGCAAAGTAGTCTCTCGCGAACAAGCGCACGCATCACGGATTCAGATCGATCTTCTTGCCCTGCATCAGGAAGTAATCCGAAGCATTCTCGACAATCTGCACGCCCTCGAGCTTGATGAGGCCGTCCTTCGTCATCGTGATGCTCGACTTGCCGCACTGAATGACCACCTGCTCCGTGACGTTGAGCACATAGGTTCCCGCGTGCGGCGGCGCCGCGCCTTCGGCCGGCAGCGCGCCCACTGTCATCGCGAACGCGCTGCCGACGCCGACCGTCTGGTTGTTGCCCGTATTCGAAACGTGATCTTCCTTCACGTTGAGCGTGTGATTGCGCCCCACCGCCCAGCGATGGTCGTTCCCGACGACGCGCAGCTCGTCGTGTTTCACCTCGGTGCGCATGTCGCGCTCCGCCTGCAGCCACAGCTCTTCTTCGCCCTGCTTGTCTTCGAAGCGGATCGCATTCGCGGTGCCCGCGTGCCCCTTCGTCGAGCGGGACAGGATGCCGCTTTGCGTCGCGTTCTCCGGCAGCTTCCACGGCGGCATGTTCTGCGCGTTGTAGACGCGCGAGATGACGATCGGCCGATCCGGATCGCCGTCGAGAAACGACACGACCACCTCGTCGCCGATGCGCGGAATCTGCATGCCGCCGAACCCGCCGCCCGCCCACGGCTGCCCCACCCGAACCCAGCACGAGCTGCCCTGGTTGCGTTGCCCGAGACGGTCCCAATGGAACTGCACCTTCACGCGGCCGAGCGAATCGGTATAGATTTCCTCGCCCTTCGGGCCGACTACGATCGCCGTCTGCGGACCGGCGATGACAGGGCGCGGCGTCGCGAGCGCGGGGCGGAAAGGGATTTTCTTGCGGATGCACTGGAAGCTCGCCGCATACGATGCAACGCCTTCGTTCGACTGATAGTTGTTCACGCCATGATGGCGCACCGCGGTCAGCAGGAACCGCCTGTCCTCCGGCCGCGCGCCGCCGTGGTCGTAATGATCGGTCAGTTCGAAATAACGCCCGGGCGCGAGCGTGCGGCAGTTGCCCGCACCGGTGAACGTCTTGCTGCCCGCCGCCAGCGCTTCGAGCCTGAACCGCGCGAGTTCCTCGCCGCGGTCCGTCGAATCGAAGCCGTGCAGCCCGACGTAGTCGTACACCTCGTACGGGTCGACATTTCCTTGCTCGGTTTTCGTATCGCCCGACACATAGCGCCGGGCCCCCGGCACCTTGTAGTCGAACGTCTTGAGACTGACGGTACTGGACGTCAATTGCCGATGCGCGGCGAATTGCGACACGATCGCCTCGTCGTCGAGCACTTCGCCGGCCGAATAGCGCAGCGCCGGCGGGCCGTCGATCGGCTTGGCGTGAGTCGAATCGTCCGTGACGATCAGCTTGTGGCCATCCTTCGCATGCTCGAAATAGAAGAACAGCCCTTCCTGCTCCATCAGCCGAAGCGCGAAATTCAGATCGCTTTCGCGATACTGCGTGCAGTAGCTATATGGCTTGAGCGCACGGGACAACCGAAACTCGTAGGAAGCCAGTTTCGCGTACTGCGAGAACACCTTGTCGAGCATGTCGCGAACGCTCTTGTCCTGGAAAATGCGCGAGTCGACGCGCCGCGACAGCATCCACATCCATGGCTGAACCGTGGCGGCGTACGTCGCGAGGCCGCCGTCGGTGCCGGTATGGCTGAACTGCGTCACGTAACCGTGGAAATGGCGCACCGGGTTGCCGCCCAACGCGGCCGGCAACTGGAGCGAGATGGCGACCGGCTGCCCGATCATCTGCTTGAGTTCGATCGTCGGATCGCGCGAAGCAAGGCCCAACCGCATGTCGAACAGGACGGACAGCCCCTCGCTGCACTGGAAATCGCTGATAACGAGTTCGGACTGACCGCAAAGCGGTGTCTGAATGCTCAGCAGACGACTATTTTGCAGGTTCAAGAAGCCTGCAATATCGGATAATTGCATGGTTGCCCCCGGCGCGCCTTCGTTCTTTTTGACGACATAGCAGGTCGAAAATATAACGCATTCGCCCGGAAAGTCACTGCGTTTTTTTAGCGTTTTAAAACCCGCCCTAATTCTCTTTAACAAAACCCGGCAATTATTTCACGCACCATAAAATGGACATAATCGGACGGTAACTCTTACACCGGCCGCTGGATTCCGGTGCGCTCGCGCGAAAAGTCGATGAGTCGCCCGTGTTCGACAGACTCACATTACACGAAGCGGCCGATTATATTGACCGTTGCCTGAAGGCTGTCAGGCAGCCGTGCCTGCCGGCCCCGCCTGAAACCTGTTCCATCATTTGCGATCCCAATGCCATGCCGAACGCACCTGTCTCATGGGAGCCGTATTGCCATCGATCGGAAGCGGAATTCCATCTGTCAAACGGAGGAACAGGCAAGCCGCTTCGCCGACGCGGTCCGCGAAGCACAAAAGAAGCTAATGCAGGCTCGTCGCGAACTGCTGCTGTTGCGAACGATCGAAGCCCCCGCCTATATGGCGTCCCTCTATGGCGCCGGCGTATACGGCATCGATCCACCCGATGCGATAGCCGCTCGCGGCTTCGACTGGATGCAGCAGCATCTCGGCAACGGGGCGAGGCAGGACCTCGACGACCCCGCTCGGCTCCTCGCCCCCGATCGTCCGATGACGCCGCCCCAGCCCGGCACGCCTTCGCCCATCCTGCAACTCCACGTCGGCGTCAGCCACCGTCCGGGAGCCACGCATTGACGAACTTCGATCATCCGGCTGACGCGACGGCCGCGCGCCAAGCGCACCGCATCGCAGAACGCCCCGGAAATCGCCCCTCCGGCGCACCGCCGCACGAGTGAGAACCCTCGGCAAGGGAAGCGCGCGGAAACTGAGCGCGCGGGTGGTTCCCGCGTTCACTTGAAGGCTGGGGAGCTCGTTCTCTCCGGGACGCTCGACGTGCGACGTGCGCAGTACGCGACCACGTTCGCGGAACGCGGCAGTCTCGACTCGAAGTGGAAAGAGTCGGCCCGTCGAGCCGGTGCTTTGCGCGCATCGCGATCGAGCAGCAGATCGGCTCCGCGCGATCGCGACGCGCGCTCTTTCCGCTTGCCGCCGCGCAGGAACGCCACTCGGGATCGCGTTCGCGAGCGGTATGGCGGCGGGCGCGGATCGTCTGTTCGCAATTGCGCGGCAAGCGAACGAAGGCGGAGCGTTGCACCCGAAACGCATTCCATCCGAAGCAGTCGCCGCTCGGCGCACTTCGTGCCGCCAGCCCTGAGCTACGACGCCATGCCCAGTTGCTTCGCCGTCGCATCGATCGCCCGCTTCGCCTTCTCGACGATCTCGTCGATCTCCGGTTTCGAGATCACGAGCGGCGGCGACAGCAGCATCCGGTCGCCCGTCGCGCGCATCACCAGGTTGCCGTTGAAGCAGTAGTCGCGGCAGATCGTGCCGACCTCGCCGCCGTTCTCGAAGCGCTTGCGCGCGCCGGGCTCGCGCGCGAGCTGAAGGCCCGCGACG
>NZ_LOVS01000026.1:0-1676 GCF_001523835.1 Burkholderia sp. ABCPW 14
TCGATGTCCGCCGACAGCGACGAGCCGAGCAGCGCGTCGAAATCCAGGTCCGGGTCGTGGCTCAGCAGTTCCAGCTGATATGACGGCTCCTGCGACAGGTTCTCATGCACCACGAAGCTCAGCGCGATCGCATCCGGCTCCAGCAAGGGACTGCGCAGTTCGATCAGACGCATGGCAGCCCTCCGACCGTACCGGCATCCGCCAAAGAACACGCCGACGAATACACAGCGAGCAGCGAGCCGGTCCTGGTTGGCGATGCGGCCGCGACGGCCGCTTGTGAATGGATATCGCTCATGGGATCAACTCTTCACTTGCATGCCGACCTTCTTCAGGTCGATGCCCACGTCCGAGTAGCTCGCGCCGGTGTACGAGAAGCTGAAGCCCGTCGTCGATACGCTGCTGCCCGTCGTCGATACGCTCGAACCCGTCGTGCTCACCGAGCTGCCGGTGGTCGACACGCTCGAGCCGGTGATGCTCGTCGAGCTGCCGGTCGTCGACATCGACGTGCCCGTGATGCTCGTCGAGCTGCCGGTATTCGACATCGACGTGCCGGTGATGCTCGTCGACGTGCCGGTCACGGACGTACTCGTGCCCGTCATGCTGTTCGACGTGCCCGTGTATGACAGCGACACACCGGTGATGCTCTCCGACTGGCCGGTCGTCGACATGCTGACGTCGGTCCACGACGACGAGATGCCCGTCATGCTGTTCGACACACCCGTCACCGAATTGCTGGAGCCGGTAATGCTCGTGCTCACGCCGGTGAACGACGTCGACACGCCCTTGAAGCTCGTGTCGACGCCGGTAAACGAAGTCGACACGCCGATGAAGCTCGTGCTCACGCCGGTGAACGACGTCGATACGCCGGTGAAGCTCGTGCTCACGCCGGTAAACGACGTGCTCAGGCCGGTGAAGCTCGCGGACACGCCGGTGAAGCTGACCGACAGCCCCGTGTACGACACCGAGATGCCCGTGAAGCTGACGGAGATCCCGACGACCGACGTCGACGTGCCCTTCACCGACAGGTTCAAGTCCTGCGCGATCGACGTCGAGCTGTTGCGCTCGACCGTCTGCTGCATGTCGCGCTCCGCGTGGATCATCACGCGCTCGGCGCCGCGCTGGTCGTCGAACGTGATCTGGCTCGCGTTCTGGAAACCGCCCGCGCGCTTGATCGAGCGCGACACGAGGCCGGTGTAGCGGATGTCCTTCGGCAGGTCGTACGGCGTCGGGTTTTCGCCGTTGTAGACGATCCCCGTCGCGAGCGGACGATCGAGATCGCCATCGACGTAAGTCACGATCACTTCCTGCCCGACCCGCGGCATCGCGAGCACGCCCCAACCCTTGCCCGCCCATGCCTGCGACACGCGAATCCAGCACGACGCATCCGCTTCCGTCGTCTTGTAGCGGTCCCAGTGGAAGTGCACGCGAATCCGGCCGAGCTTGTCGGTATGCACTTCCGACATCTCCGGCCCCACCACCGTCGCGCTCTGGATGCCCGGCACTTCGGGGCGCGGCGTCGTCAGGAGCGGACGGAACGGCTGGTCGTCCGCGAGCGCGCGGAACTTGACCGCGACGTTGCGGCCCTGCGACGTACTATCCGGTCCGTCCTGAATGAACGTCAGCTCGCTGTTCGTCACGTAGTACCGACGATTGCGCTGCGCGGCAGGATGACCGAC
>NZ_LOVS01000027.1:0-13693 GCF_001523835.1 Burkholderia sp. ABCPW 14
GCCACAACCAAGCGCTCATCGCACTGGCTCGGCGACGCTGCGATGTCCTGTTCGCCATGCTGCGCGACGGCACCATTTACCAACCCAAGTCAGCCCCTAACGCTTGACGAACAACATAGGGGCACCCTCCAGCCGGGAGGGGAGCAGGTCCCGTCCATTCATGGATCCATGTTCCATCTTTTAATGGAACAGTTCGGCTGTGGCGACAGCGCCGCCGCTGGTGTCCTGCCCCCCCGTGACCAGCACATTGCCGTTCTGCAGCAGGGTGGCCGTATGGCCCTCGCGCGGAGCGGCCATGCGACCAGTGGGCGACCATGTGCCGCTGGTCGGATCGTACAGTGTGGCGGCGGCTATGGCGCCGTTGGTGTTCGGCTGTCCTCCCGCGACCAGCACCTTGCCGTCCAGCAGGCGGGTTGCCGTGTGGGCCTGGCGCGCGAGGAGACTACCGGTAGCCGACCATTTGCCGCTGGCCGGATCGTACAGTTCGGCTGTGTCGATAATAAAGACGCCCTCGAGGTCGCCCCCCGCGACCAGCACCTTGCCGTTCTGCAGTGGGGTGGCCGTGTGGCCCTCGCGCGGAGTGGCCATGCTACCAGTGGGCGACCATGTGCCGCTGGTCGGATCGTACAGTTCGGCCGTGGCGACAGGGCTGCCGCTGGCGTCCTGCCCCCCCGTGACTAGCACCACCTTGCTGTCCTGCAGCAGGGTGGCCGTGTGGCGCTCGCGCGGGGTGGCCATGCTACCAGTGGACGACCATGTGCCGCTAGTCGGATCGTACAGTTCGGCTGTGGCGACAGCGCCGCCGCTGGTGTCCTGCCCCCCCGTGACCAGCACATTGCCGTTCTGCAGTAGGGTGGCCGTATGGCCCTCGCGCGGAGCGGCCATGCGACCAGTGGACGACCATGTGCCGCTGGTCGGATCGTACAGTTCGGCTGTGGCGACAGCGCCGCCGCTGGTGTCCTGCCCCCCCGTGACCAGCACATTGCCGTTCTGCAGCAGGGTGGCCGTATGGCCCTCGCGCGGAGCGGCCATGAGACCAGTGGGCGACCATGTGCCGCTGGCCGGATCGTATAGTGTGGCATCGGCGATGACGCCGTTGGCGTTCTGCCCCCCCACGACCAGCACCTTGTTGTTCTGCAGTAGGGTGGCCGTATGGCTTTCGCGCGGAGCGGCCATGTCATCCGCAGGCAGCCATTCCCCGACTGACTCGGACACGACGGTGATCAGCACCTGGGCCTGGACGCTGCCCACACTGTTGCTGCCGGTGACGGTGTAGGTCGTTTGCGCCTGCGGGTTGCCCGGTGTGCCACTGATTACGCCGGTCTGAGCATCCATGCTCAAACCCGCTGGCAGCGTGGGCGATATGGAGTACTGGGTAATTTCACCGCCGGTGGATTGCGGTGCATCGGGGACGATCGGCTGGCCAGTCACGTACACCGGGGCCGGATCCGCGTACTGCAGGCTCGCCGGTGGCGCCACCTGAGCCCGCACCTCGATGTTCAGCTGTGCCGTGACGCTGCCCACGCTGTTGCTGCCCGTCACCGTATAGACGGCTGGCGCGGTCACGGCCGTGGGGGTGCCGGTGATCACGCCGGTCTGCGGATCCAGGCTCAGCCCCGCCGGTAGCGCTGGTGCCACGCTGTATTGCGTGATTTCGCCGCCGATGCTGGTCGGCCGGTTCGGCGTGATCGCCGAGCCGGTCACATAGATGACGGACTCGTCCACATAGCTCAGCCTGTCCGGCGCCGCAGCACTGGCTTGGACCTCGATCTGTATCCGGGCTGTGGCGCTGCCGGTCGCGTTGCTGCCGGTGACCGTATACAGTGTGGCGTTGCTCACGGCGGAGGGCGTGCCACTGATCACACCGGACTGCGGATCCAGGTTCAGGCCCGCCGGCAGGGCCGGCTCCACGCTGTACTGCGTGATGGCGCCTCCGCTGCTGTTCGGGGAATTGGGGATGATCGCCGTGCCCTGCACGTATACCGTTGACAGACTGTCATACGTCAGTCCGGCAGGGGCTAGGGCGTCTGTGATGTCGCTGCCGCCGCACCCGGCCACCAAGGTGGCCAACAGCATGATTAGGCCAAGCAGATACGCTCGACGGGACTCTGTGAACATGGTGTGCCTCACTCACGGTGTCTAACTGAATTTAAAAGCACAGTCGCAAGGACACGTTGTCGCCAACGCATCCTTCCCAAAGAATCGTACGTGGGAGTTTCCCCCGCATATGGCTCAAGCCCCGCGAAACTGCATGCAAACCTACAGCCGATTCGTCATGACGCAACGAATCTCCGCATCGTGTGGCAGTCCTAATTGCGCGCGACGTGCGGCGTCGCTTTGCGGGATCGGCAGTTCCCGCGCAAAGTCGCGCATGTTGTAACCCTTGTCGGCGCCGAGCGTCGTGGCATGACGGTGCGGCACGCAGTCGAGCAGACGCAACGCGCTTGCGCGTTCGGCGAAACCGTCGGCGTGGCTCACTACGGCGCCGACTACCAAGCCCGAACAGTTCTCCATCAAGATGTGCCCCTGATAGCAAAGGATGGCTCCGCTTTGCCGGCCCTTGCGGAACAGGCGGGCATCCGGATCAGTGCTCGATTCACGCGTGTCGTTGCTGCGCCGCTTGCCTTTCCAGTCCGTGTCCGCATTGCGTCCGCCGCCCTGTCGGCGGATCGTCCGAGCCATCTTTGGGACGGAAGCTCTTGTGACTGGCCCATGCCTGGTTCAGCGTGCCATCGACCGAGAAATGCTCCCTGGACAGCAGCCCTTGCTTGTCGGCCAAGCTCATGACCTTTGTAAAGAACGTCTCGATCACGTCGTGCTCCAGCAGCCGGTCGCGGTTCTTGGAGAACACGGAGTGGTCCCATACGGTGTCTTCGATGGCGAGGCCGACGAACCAGCGGAACAGCAAGTTGTACTGCACCTGCTTCATGAGCTGGCGCTCCGAGCGGATGCTGTAGAGCGCCTGGATCAGCATTGCTCGCAGCAGCCTCTCTGGCGCGATGCTCGTTCGTCCGCCTTTGATCTCGGCCTCGTATATTCCGGTGAACAATCGATTCATCTTCGCCAGTGCTTCGTTGGCCATCGTGTGGATCGCCCGCAACGGATGCGACGCCGGAACCGGAAGGAAATCGTCCAGCTTGCGAGCCTTGAATTCGTTGTCAGTGAACGTGTTAGCGCCGCGCATGATTTCAAGGAGTCCGGATGAGGTTCTCATATCAACGCCTCGGGGCCTCGACCAGTCTCGCGGGCCTATTACGCTCGCAAGATCCAGCAGGGCAAGCGCCACAACCAGGCACTCATCGCGCTGGCACGGCGACGCTGCGATATCCTGTTTGCCATGCGGCGTGATGGCACCATTTACCAATCCAAGTCAGCCCATAACGCTTGATGAACAACATAGGGGGCCCCCACCGAATTCGCCGTCTAACGCCCGCAACGACGGATTCAAAGGAGCCGGAAATTTCTGATTCTGAACCGGACTAATACTGGGTCAGGCTCATACCCGCTCGCTCACTATCAAAGCCCATACTCGTGCGGAAACATACGCAGCGAGCTTTTAACCACCGTCACGGCACCGTCGATGAGTGAACAGCGGCCAGAACCGGGCAGCAGCTCGCAGAGGCTCGAGAGCGCCTCGACGTCGCGCCGGCTTGCAGTTCCAGTATCGATCCGCTGCAGCAGCCGCGCCATCTGAAACGTCCCGCATTTGCACGGCGGGCATTGCCCGCACGACTCGGCCGCGAAAAACTCGACATAGCGCTCGACCTCGTGAATGATGCTCGTTCCCTCGCCGAGCACGATCATCGCGCCCGTTCCGAGGTGTGAGCCACGCGCGCGCACCGATGCGAAGTCGAGCGCGACATCGAGGTCGGACGCCGTCAACAGTGTGTTCGATGGCCCGCCGGTGAATACGGCCTTGAACGCTTTGCCGCCAAGCATGCCGCCACCGCAGTCGAACACGAGATCCCGCAGCCGCGTGCCCATCGGCAACTCGTAGAGGCCCGGGTTCAGCACGTCGCCCGACAGCGAGTAGAGCTTCGTGCCGCATGCGTCGCCGATGCCGAGAACGCGATGCGCGTCGGGACCGTCGCGAAGGATGTGTGGAACATTCGCAATCGTCTCCGTGTTGTTGATGACCGTCGGCGCGCCGCTGATGCCGGCCTGGACAGGGAAGGGCGGCTTGCTGCGCGGAAACGGAAAGCGATCCTCGAGCCACGAAATGATGGCCGTTTCCTCGCCACCGATGTAGTGACCAGAGCTTTCTGTCAGCGTGAGCGAAATCGGGTGTCCGAGCGTTGCGGCGACACGATCGAGCGGCGCGCTAGTTCGCCATTGCGCGAGCGCCTCGCGCACAGCCGCGAGCGCCGCGTCGAGTCGGCGATTGACATAGATTACGACGTGGGTTGCGCCGATCGCGAGCGCCGCGATCAGCGCGCCTTCGATGACTTGATGCGGCGTGCGCGACAGCAAATGCCGGTCTTTGAACGTGCCAGGCTCGTCTTCGTTGCCGTTGACAACAACATACTTGGTCAAGCCCAGCTGCGCCGCCGCCGTGCGCCACTTGATGTGCGTCGGAAAACCCGCGCCGCCCATGCCGACGAGGCCCGCCGCTTCGATCGCGTCGATGATCTCGGCAGGTCGCGCGAGTGCAGCGTCGAGACCGCCGCCGCCGCCCGCCGCTCGCCATCGATCGTAATCTGGTCCGACGTTGAGGCTTGGATGAAGCAATCGCTCGTTCAGGCGTTTCATCGCGAATCCTGTGTGGCGCCGCCCGCGAGATGGCGGCGCAGGTCGAAGTTGCCGTATTCGGGATAAAGAAGCGGCGCGCGCGCTGCGTGCTGCATCTTGCCGGCCTTTGCGAGTGCGCGCCGGAACGCCGCGACGTGCGTAAGGCCTGCTCGACTAGGCGGCCCGCGTCGCGCCGCATACGCGGCGGAATGGACACCGGCACGCCTGCCGAACACGATGATCTCAAGTAGCGCGTTGCCCATCAGCCGGTTGCGTCCGTGCACGCCGCCCACGACTTCGCCTGCCGCGTAGAGCCCGGCGACGTCGGTCTCCGTGTCGTTGGATATCATGACGCCGCCGTTCTGATAGTGCAGCGTCGGATAAACGAGGAGTGGTTCTCGCGCCGGATCGAGTCCGCACTTCGCAGCGAGATGGGCAATCGTGACGAGCTGCGTTGCGAGCAGATCCGGGTGGCGCGCGAGCAGGTCCGGTGTGTCGACAAACACGCCGAGCGCAGTATCTCGGCTGATACCGCGCCCTTGCGCACATTCGCGTAGGATTGCTGCCGCGACGACGTCGCGCGGCGCGAGTTCGTCGACGAAGCGCTCGCCCAGGCCGTTGACTAGGTGCGCGCCGACCGAGCGAATCGCCTCCGACACGAGCGTACCCGCGAGATGCGGTGGCCACGCGACACCGGTCGGATGGTACTGGAAGCTGTCGACGTCAGTGACGCGCGCGCCTGCGCGATACGCGATCACGAGTCCGTCTGCCGTCGCGCCGTAATGATTCGACGTGGCAAAGCCTTCGAGATGCAGACGTCCCGCTCCCCCCGTCGCGAGCACGACCGCGTTAGCGAGCACGGGGAGCAGCAGGCCGTGCTCGAGGTCACAGAGGACGGCCCCCGCGCATGCGCCACTTTCGTCGGTCAGCAGCTCAATGGCGGGCGCGCGGTTCAGCACCGTAATCCTGCGGTCGAGCTCGACCGCTGCGCGCAGCACGCGCATGATCTCGAGGCCGGTGAAGTCCCGGTGCGACAGCACGCGAGCGGCGCTTGCACCGCCCGCGCGCTTGCGCAGCAACCGCACGCCATCCTCGTCGAGGTCGAAGGCAACGCCCAAGCCGATCAACCAGCGGATCGCGGCCGGGCCGTCTGCGACGAGTAGCGAGACGAGTTCG
This sequence comes from Burkholderia sp. ABCPW 14, assembly GCF_001523835.1. Taxonomy (NCBI): domain Bacteria; kingdom Pseudomonadati; phylum Pseudomonadota; class Betaproteobacteria; order Burkholderiales; family Burkholderiaceae; genus Burkholderia; species Burkholderia sp. ABCPW 14. The sequence continues at coordinate 5,905 of NZ_LOVS01000027.1, forward strand.
GGATTGCCCGCGCCGTGGCCGCCGCGCAGCGTGTCGTAGTAGTGGAGCTCGATGCTGTCGTCGTGGCCGACTGCCGCCTGGATGCCACCTTCCGCCATTACGGTATTGCTGTCGCCGATGCGCAGCTTCGTTGCGACGACGACGTCCGCGCCCGCGTCGGCCGCTTCAAGCGCGGCCGACGCTGCTGCGCCGCCTCCGCCGATCACGAGTACGTCGGTGTGAAGCGGCGCGACGCCTGTCAGATCGACTTCGTCGATCAACGCATCGGACTCGAGAAGCCGCGCGAGTGCCGGATGACACGCGCAGCCCGCGTTCGGACCGATACTGAGTATCGTACCTGCGCCGTTCCGGTAGTCGGGATGGTACGCGGCAAGGAGCGCCTGAGCCGATTCATCGGACGGGCGCAGAGGCAAGTCGCGGCCCGGCCGCAAGTGTGCGCGCGCGTCGTGGTAACTGATTGAACGACATTCCATTGCCTACTCCACGTGGGCGCGGCCGGTCGCGTCGAGTTCGGCGAGCCGCGCGATGAGATCGATCGGCCGCAGCGACAGCGCCGTATGTACGCGCCGCGTAGCGAGACCGAGATGATTCGGCCAGATCCGTTCGGGACAGGCGAGCGTGCAGAGGTTGCACATCACGCACGTGTCAAACGCGGCGGCCGTCCCCGGCAAGTCGCCTGCGACTGCGAGTGCGACGCCACGCTGCACATCGATGCCTTTCGGGCATGCGCGGTCGCAACCACCGCAGTGGCGGCACGCGAGCGCCTGCGGAAACACACGCATCAGCTCGCGGTGCGCCCGCCAGCTGTCGGAAAATTGGCGGATATCGTAGCGGTGCGGTGTGTCCGGCGTGAAGTAATCAATGAAACTCACATGCATTCCCTGTTCGACGCGGGTCTCACAAGCGAGTTGCGCGGTCACGTCGCATTCGCCGGCTCGCCGCACAAGGCAGCGGCATGCGCCGCAGACGCCTTGCCCCATGCACCCAACATTCGCTGTCAGCGCACCATAGTGGGCCGCCGCCTCGACAATGGAGAGCGTCGCTTCGACCTCGATCGTGTGGCCGTCGATGACGACGGTGATTCGATGTTCGTTGGTCATCTCGCTCCTCGTGGAGAAAAGCTTGATTGCGCTCGATGGTTCTGGCCAGAGGGCAATGCAAGGAACGCGCCCGCCGCGACGCGGGACGGCAGCAACGGCACGCGGCTTGCGTGAAGTAGGGCGTGGGTACACCGCGAATCCATGAGATCGTCGTCTGCAGGAAGAGGCGGAGTACCGTTTGCGATTCGGTTTTCCGAATAAATCTCTATCATTTAGTTCGGAAAACAGCATTGACCCCTGCGGACAGAGCGAAATCCCCCCAGAATTCAGTGAAATATCAATGGCATATTGATGGCACGCAAACTGCTTAATAATGTTGCGGTTTGGTTCTGGAAACTAGATTGCGAAAGGAAAAGGAAAGGGAATGGTGCTATGGTGACGACGGCGTTGATCGAGCGGAACGGCGGCAAAGCGAGCGGCGAAGTGCTCGGCAGTTGCCGCTATCGGCGGCGGTGCGCAGGCCCATGCGAGCTGCTCGTGACGGAGCTGGCTGATCCGTCGGAATTTTCGGGCCGGTCGTGCATCCGCTCGCTTCATAGTCGCGTATCGCTATTTTTCCGCGCACGGTATCGCGCACCTCAAGGCGGCAGCGGGCCGCGCGCTGTCGCTGCACGCGTAGCGGCTCGAATGCGAAATCGAGAAGTTCGAAACGTTGCCATTCGCACTGACACAGATGCTTCGCGCGCACAATGAAAACATGGGTGCGCTGCAAACCTATATGGATGACGCGTCTAACCATGCCGCGTCGTCCAGTTGGGGGGCGCCCGGCTGCTTTATCGGCCGCGATTTGTTGTTTCGGACCATACGTTCAGCGCACACCGGCGAGACCTGTCGTGAGCTGTTACGCGATCAATCCGGCAGTCCGACCGGTTCTTATCCCGCGAGCAGAGTCGACGGCGGCCGCCGCCGGCGAGGCATCGTCGTGACGATGATTCCGCTCGACAGGCCAAAACGCTATCGGCTGCGCGGTGTCGAGCGGCGAGTCGTCATGCTCGACTGGAGCTGCATCATCGTGCTGTCGTCGCGTGCCAACCGGAAGTATCACGCGACGGGCCGGCTGACGGACAAGCAGCTATGCCAACTGGACGAAGCGCAGCGATACGGCCGTGCTCAGCTCGTGACGCTCGCGTCGGATAACGTGACGCCGCCACTCGGTGACCGCATTTTATCCGCGCCGACCCGCCGGGCTAAATGCGTGAATATCTGGCCGCCCAGCTGCCCAGTCTGTCGATGCGCCTCCTCGTGCTCGTGGTCGCGCTCGTTGCGCTCCGTGAGCACATTGTCTACGAGCGACGATTGACGATGCAGGAGCTACAGATGACACGCGAGATCAATCAGCCGCTGACGGCAATGGCGACTCTGTCCGAGAGCGCCGTGCGCTTACCGCGGTGCAGCGACGCCGCGACGGCGAAGTTCAATCTGGCCCGGATCGGCGAGCTCGTCGGGCGGATAGGAGCGTTAAGGAGGCGATTGCACTCATTAGCGCGCGGCTCGGAAGCTCCGATCGTGCCGTCGATCGATAGCGCCGTTGCGCTGCTCGGACATCGACTGAACAACGGCCGTGTCGACGTGAAGACCGTCGCGCCGTCCGAGCCATTGCGTGCGTTCTGCGGGACCGTGCGACTTGAACTGGTGCTCGTCAACCTGCTGCAGGACGCAATTGATGCGATGGACGGCACGCAAGCGCCGGCCATCGAGATCCATGCGTACCAGGATGGCAGGCGTGCGGTGATCGATGTACTCGACAACGGAATCGGCTTTCCCAGCGTGGTGCGCACGAGGCTGTTTGAGCCGTTCTTCACGACGAAGAAGGCGGGTGGGCTCGGACTTGCAATCACCGCTGCAGTCGCGGCAAGCTTCGGCGACGGCCAGATGGGTGCGAACTGGTCGAAGGACGGTTCGCAGTTCCGATCGAAGCTGCGCGCCGCGTCGTTGGAAGGAGCGGGGCGATGACCGACGACCTCGACGTGCTCGTCGTCGAGGACGACGACTATGTTCGGCTTGGGTGTCTGCAGGCGCTCGCACTCGAAGGAGTGCGAGCGGCTGGCTTCGACAGCGCAGAGAAGGTGCTGAGCATGTTGCCGCGCGACCGCCGCCTCGTCGTTGTCTCCGACATCCGCCTGCCAGGTGTTGATGGGATGACATTTCTGCGCAAACTGGTCGAGCGGGATGCCGATTTGCCGGTGATCCTGATTACGGGCCACGGTGATGTGCAGACGGCTGTTCAAGCGATGCGTGACGGCGCATACGACTTCATTCAGAAACCGTTTCAATTGCACGAACTCGTGTCCGTCGTCAAACGCGCGCTCGAGAAGAGGGAGTTCGCGCTCGAAATTAGGCGCCTGCGTCGGCAGATCCCATGGACCGGCGAGCTCGAGAACAAGCTGATCGGTCGTTCCCCCCCAATGGTAGCGCTGCGTGAGCTCGTGCGGGAACTCGCTCCACTGCCGACAGACGTAATGATTTTCGGCGAGACGGGCACTGGCAAGGAACTTATCGCGCGCTGTCTGCACGACTTATCCGGGCGAAAGGGACCGTTCGTCGCACTCAATTGCGGCGGTTTGCTTGAAACGTTGTTCGACAGCGAGATATTCGGTCATGAGGCGGGTTCTTTTTCCGGTGCGACGCGGCAACGTATCGGCAAGATCGAATATGCGCAGGGAGGCACGCTCTTTCTCGACGAGATCGAAAGCATGCCGATCGCGATGCAGGTGAAGCTGCTGAGAGTGCTGCAAGAGCGAGCGATCGAGCGGCTCGGATCGAACCGACTCATTCCCGTCGATTTTCGTGTGATCACGGCGACCAAGGCTGACTTGCTTGCGCTTTCCGAAGAAGGGAGGTTTCGCGCCGACCTCCATTTCCGTTTGAACGTCGCGACACTGCACTTGCCACCACTGCGCGCACGACTTGAGGACATTCCGCTCTTGTTCGACACGTTCGTTCAGCAGGCAGCGCTCCGGCTCGATCGCCCGCCGCCGCCTATTAAGGAAGCGACGTTGCGTGAGCTACTCATGCGCAAGTGGCCAGGCAACGTGCGCGAGGTGCGCAACCACGCCGAACGTTACGTGCTTGGTCTCAGGGGCGCGCCCGGCGCGGATACGGAAGCGCCAGTGTCGCTTCCGGCGGCGGTCGATGCGTTCGAGCGCGCACTCATTGTCGAAGAGCTGCGTCGCAACGACGGAAACCTGTCTCGGGCAGCCGAGGCACTACAGATTCCGAAAACGACGTTGTTCGGCAAGATTCGCAAATACGACATCCGCAGCGAAGAAGCTTAATATGTCGCCGGATGTCGCTCGACCAACGGACGAGAGGCGGAGCACCTATCGACCGTTACGAACGTACAGGAACAGATGTAGTGGCATAGGCTGATGATCCGCTTCTTGATTGGCAACGTCCAGCGGCCGCTCATCGCGCGGACAAGGGATGTCTCGACGAGCCAACGCTCGCTGCGAACTGAACACGACGCCGATAATCATCGGGGGGCGTAGCCTCGCCGGAGGTGATCGCTCCGCGCTCTCCGATCCGTTGGCCGGCTCGCGAGCGTTCGCTTTTCCTGGTGGGCAGCAGTACCCATCGGTCTAGCGAGTCAATCGCCTGGCAAAATTATTCGAACGTGTAATAAATAACCAAGGACGTAATCGAGAGGTGTGGCGACCACATTATGCCTATCCACGAGATAGTGCGTAAGCGTGTCGGACACGTCGTTGTTCCAGCAGCATCGCGCACTCGTGTCGCAGTCGTCGAAATCTCATGCAAGCAGTTTGTATGAAGGAGGGCTTTCGTATGAAAAAGAGTCGACCGATCGCGTTCGGCGAACCGAACAGGTATCGAGATCGTGATTCCTAAAAACGAACGAGAGGCGCGGCGCTTGACGAGACAGCGTTTGTAAACCCATAAAAAATAAGGACATCTATTTCGTAAGTCGCCTGGCATAATCCTTGCTGATGAAAATCGCGCTGGATCATATTGATAGGATACCTAATTAATAGGAAGGGGACTTGCAAATGGCTATCAGCGGCTCGGTCAAAACGAAGAAGCTCGTCGCTCGCACGACTGCCCCGCTCACGGGCGTTGCGTTGCTGCACGACTCCGCGCACAACAAGGGCTCTGCGTTCACGCGCGAGGAACGCCGTCGGCTCGGTCTCGAAGGGTTGTTGCCGCGCGCGGTCGAGCCGCTCGAGCGACGAGTCGAACGTGTGCTGTCCCATCTCGACGTACTCGACGACGACCTCGCGCGCTACGTCTACCTGATCGATCTCGAAGCGCGCAACGAAACGGTCTTCTACAAGACGATCATGTCGGCCCCGAGGCGGTTCATTCCTATCCTCTACGATCCGACCGTCGCCGACGTGTGTCTCGCTTTCGGCAATTTGTATCGCCGCGCACGCGACATGAAGGGCAGCACGGCTGAACAGGCGTATACATGGTCCGATGGACGCGCGCTCTTCGCGGCCGGCGTTCAGTTTCCCGAGTTACCGGCCAGGCCAGGCCAATAACTTCTATATCTACCCGGCGATTAGTCTCGCGACCTACGTATGCCGTCCGACGCGGCTCACCGCTGAGTGCTTTATCGTCGTCGCCGCGCAGGCGACGGCCGACCAAGTGGGACCGACGCTGCAGGCCAAGGGAATGCTGTTCGCGAGCTAGGATCACATTTTGGAAACAGAAAACACGACCGCGAGCCGGATCGCAGAGCACTTGTTCGACGCTGGTCTCGCATGCGTATCGCGACCGCGTGAGATTCGCGAGTGGATCGAAGATCTGCTCTATCGGCCATCCTACTGAACGCTGCTTAATGGTCTGGTGCCTCACCGAGCGGCACTTTTTATATCCTATCAGCAGGCTTGTCCGTCATGGAATATTTCGTCTACACATTCCAAAAATATCCGGAGATCGCGCTCTTTCTGACGATCGGCATGGGTTTTTGGATCGGTAATATGAGGATCGGCAAGTTCAACCTCGGCGTCATCACGTCGACGTTGCTCGCTGGACTTCTGATCGGCCAAATCGGCATCAAGCTTCCGACGGCGCTGCAATCTACCTTCTTCGCAATGTTTCTGTTTTCGGTCGGTTATACGGTTGGGCCACAATTCATTCGAGCATTGAGCAGCGACGGATTGCCACAAGTGATTTTCTCAATAATCGTTTGCATCGCCGGCACCGCTACCGCTATCGCTCTCGGAAAACTGCTCGGCTATAACGCCGCGCTTACGTCCGGGTTGCTGTCGGGCGGCTATACGAATTCGACTGTCCTCGGTGTCGCAACCGACTTGATTCAGCAGTCAGAACTGCCGCAGGCACAGCTGCAAAACGCGCTCGCGCTGCTGCCGATCGCCTACGCGGTCACCTATCCGTTCGGCACGATTGGTTCCGCGTACCTGCTTGCAAACATCGCGCCGAAGGTGCTCGGCTTCGACCTTGTGAGAGAGTGCGAACAACATGAACGCGAGCATGGCGTCGGCACCGCGGTCGGCACAACCGCATATCGCGAGTACTCGGCGCGCGCGTTCCGCCTGTCGAACCCAGCGTTGGTCGGCAAGACCGTGCTAGAAGTCGAGACATTCTTTAATCGCGAACTCTTCATCCGGCGTGTACGCGCCGGGGAAGGTGCCGAGATCGTCGACTGCACTGGCGACACTGTGCTAACGGACGGCTCAATCGTCGCGGTGTCGGGTGGCCTCGCGTCACTGCTTGCATATGAGGATCAATTCGGTCCAGAGATGAAGGACGTTCCACTCCTCGACTTCCCGACCGAACTGCTCGATCTCGTCGTCACAAGCAAGGAGTACGCGGGAAGGGCACTGGGCAAGATCATCGATGAGTTGTTCGACGAACCGGGGCGCGGCGTATTTCTGACAAAGGTCACGCGTTCGGATGTATCGATGCCGATGCGGCGCGAAATGAAAATTCAGCGTGGCGACGTGCTGAAGATCCTCGGTGCGAAGCAGGACGTCGCGAAGATTGCGAAGGTGCTTGGTTATGCGGACCGACCGATCGAAGGCTCCGACATGGCGTTCATGGCATTCGGGATCGTCGCGGGAAGTGTGGTCGGTGCGTTCACGATCCATCTCGGCGGCGTGCCACTCAGCCTTGGCACGGCGGTCGGCGCGATCGTCGCAGGGATCATCTGCGGCTATTTGCGCTCGACGATGCGCACGTTCGGCCACATTCCAGGTCCGGCGATCTGGGTTTTCAATAATGTCGGCCTTAACGGTTTCATTGCGTGCATTGGTCTGAATGCAGCGCTCGACTTCGTGAGCGGCATCCAAAACTACGGACTCACGCTGTTTCTCGCCGGAACGCTGGTAACAATCGTACCGCTCGTCGTCGGACTTGTCCTCGGCCACTATGTGTTCAAGTTTCATCCTGGAATCATGCTCGGCGTTTGCGCCGGCGCGCGTTCGACGACGGCTTCACTCAGCTCGTTGCAAGAAGCGGCAAAATCGAACGTGCCCGTGATCGGCTATGCGACGGGCTATGCGGTGTCGCGTCTCGTGATGGCGCTGTTAACGATCGTCGTCGTCAACGTATTCTAGATGCTATGGGAGTGCTGTGAACCGCCCCGGATTTGGTGGAGGCTCGAACTCTTGAGAGAATGGAGCCATGAGCAAGAAGCCAAGCAAGTTTTCCCCGGAAGTCCGGGAGCGCGCAGTCCGTCTGGTACGAGAGCAGCGTAGCGAGCATCCGTC
>NZ_LOVS01000028.1:0-1525 GCF_001523835.1 Burkholderia sp. ABCPW 14
ATGATCCTGCGCAACCTGCGGCTTTTTTACGCCCTGATTCTCGTCGCTTTGCTCAGCTTCCGAGCCGCTGCGCCGTCGGCGGCGTAGCTTCATCTGCGCGACAAAACGAATTGTTCAGGGCCGACTATGAAGAACTGATGACTCAACTCGAAGCACTCGATAAGGAAGCCGAAGCAGCTAAGCAGCGTGAAGTCTCCGCGATCCTGTCGAATATCCGTGAGGCTGTCTTGAGATATGGAATCCGGCCGGAGCAGATTTCCCCGACCAGGACGAGACTGCGCTCACCCGACAAGCGGCGGGGCCCGCTTCCCCCGAAATATCGGAACCCTATGACGGGGGATACCTGGAGCGGCCGAGGGCGAGTGCCGAAATGGATGGTCGGCGCTATCGCGCGACGATTTCCTCATCGATCGACCTACGCAGTGAGCCGCTGAGCACCAGGGCGATACGAATCGCTCGCATCGGGTGGCGACCACGCTGGAAGCGGTGCACGCCCTCGAGGCGCTCGAGGATGCGCGCGCTACGGGCGGCCCGACATCGTGAACACCGACCAGGGCAGTGCACTGCGAACGCGTTCACGGAAGCCGTGCTGGGCCGAGGCATCCGGCTGTCGATGGACGGCAAGGGAAGCTGGCGCGACAACGTGTTCATCGAACGGGTGTGGTGCAGCATCAAGTACGAAGATGTCTACCTGAAAGCGTACGAGTCGGTCAGCCATACCCGGTGCTCCATCGGCGAGTACGTCAACTTGTACAACCGGAAATGGCTCCATTCGAGCCTGGCGGATCAGACGCCGGATGAGACATATTTCGCGACACTGCCTGCGTTCAAATCAGCAGCATGATTGCCTCGGACGCTTCACTTAAAAGTCTCGAAATACTGTCCGAACGAGTTAGGCCACCTCTCTCGACTTTTTTTGCGACATGACCTTCCGTGGTCCAGTGATCTCCACCATGGCGGCATCCCGTTGTCCCTCACATTACCCAGATGCGGGCATCACGCTGCGGATCTAGCAGCCCAAGGATGCTCAGCACACCGCATGGCGCCCGAACGCCTGCGTACAATCGGTACCGTCATCAAGGCTGCCCCATGGCGCATTCCGTCGTGTCAAGGGATGTACACTTCGGCTGACGACAGGGAGCCTAGGAGGCCGCCAGCACTGCCGTGCCCCCCCTCGACCAGCACTCGGCCATCGGGCAGCAGCGTCGCAGCATAAACAGCGCGTCCCTGATTCAAACTGGCGATGTCCGTCCATGCGTTATTGGCGGGATCGTACACTTCGGCTGACGATAGTGACGCGCCACGTCCGCCGGCAACCAGCACCTTGCCATTGGTCAGTAGCGTCGCGGTATGGGCGCTGCGCGCCTGATTCATGCTGGCAACGGTCGACCACGTGTTAGAAGCTGTTGCGAAATTAAGTTTCGGGTCTGTTAACTTTTCCGACTTGGTGTTAACTTCCTGTCTTGTTTTGCCTGACAGGAAGCGATGCCTAAAGAACTTGTAGACGACGAATTGTGGTCACTCA
>NZ_LOVS01000029.1:0-6366 GCF_001523835.1 Burkholderia sp. ABCPW 14
TCGCGCTCGGGCACCCGCTCGGCGCGTCGGGCGCACGGCTCGTGACGACCGCGATGTATCAGCTGCATCGCACGAACGGCCGCTATGCGCTGTGCACGATGTGCATCGGCGTCGGACAGGGCATCGCAATCGCGATCGAACGTGTCTGATCCGAGTCGCACGCCGCGCATCGCGCGGCAATCCATACGGCCCGTGCCCGCAAGCGCACGGGCCGTTTTTCTTTGCGCGCGCGGCGGCGCGCATCGCGAACGCCGCCGCATCGGATGCGCGGCGGCGGCCGTCACGCAGTCGGGTCGAATCGCGCCGCGCGCATTCCGCCCACGATATCTTTCGCATTTCCTGGTGAATTCTTCATTATTCGCATGACGCGTTGAGCGAAAAAGGCCATTCCACATCGCTGGAGAGATTTCGGCGAACCTGCATTGGCGCATGCCATGCGCTTATCTCAGCATTCGAATCAAGCTCCGAATGTCGATCGATCTTATTTCTAATTCCTGAATATTCGATCAATAAAACTCGTGAAATAATTCATGTCGGATTATTTGATGTCGATCAGTAGAATCGGCATGGTTCGAGTAAACATTCAAGTGTTGCGGGACCGGCAACGTCGATGAAAAGCAACGAAGGAAGCCTGTCCGAAAGGCTCCGGTTTGATGTGTGTCAAGGCGAAATTCATCATCTCGTGCTTTCCCCGCGTGCCGGTTTTTGCCGAACGGCTGCCGACAACGAGGTGCGGGCCGATCGAACGCCGTTCGATCGATTTTGCTCGGCCGATGAAATCAATTAAAGAACACAGATCCAGCAATCGGAGCGCTCATGCGTAACAACCAACCCGTCACCCAACGCGAATTCGATTTTCCCGACGATGCGACCTTGATGTCGACGACCGATCCGCACGGCCGCATCACGTATGCGAACGCGACGTTCGTGCACGTCAGCGGCTTTTCGAGCGACGAGATCGTCGGCGACGCGCACAACGTCGTCCGTCATCCCGACATGCCGCGCGAGGCGTTCGCCGACATGTGGGCGACGTTGAAGCGCGGCGAGCCGTGGACCGCGCTCGTCAAGAATCGCCGCAAGAACGGCGACCACTACTGGGTGCGCGCGAACGCGGTGCCCGTGATCCGCGGCGGGCAGACGCAAGGCTACATGTCGGTGCGCACGAAGGCCGCGCGCGGCGAGATCGCCGCCGCCGAAGCGCTCTATCGCGACTTCCGCGAAGGCCGCGCGGGCGGCCGGCGGTTCCACAAGGGCGTGATCGTGCGCAGCGGGCTGCTGCGCGCCGCGTCGCTGCTGCAGACGATGTCGGTGCGCGCGCGCGTCCATCTGCCGATCGCCGTGCTGACGCCGGCGATCGTCGGCGCCGCGTGGGCGGCCGGCGTGACGGGCGCGCCGCTCGCGCAGCTCGCGGGCGCGACGCTCGGCGGCGCGGCGCTCGCCGCCTGGTGGCTCGACGCGCAGATCGCGCGGCCGCTGCGCACGCTGCGTCGGCAGGCGCTCGACGTCGCGACCGGATCGAGCCGCCAGGGCGTCAACATGAACCGCGTCGACGAGATCGGCATGACGCTGCGCACGATCAATCAGCTCGGGCTGATGTTCCGCTGGCTGATCGACGACGTCAGCGAGCAGGTGCTGACCGTGCAGCGCGCGATCAACGAGATCGCGCAGGGCAACAACGACCTGAGCGTGCGCACCGAGCAGGCGGCGACGAGCGTCCAGCAGACGGCCGCGTCGATGGCGCAGATGACGGCGACCGTGTCGAGCAATGCCGAGACGGCGACGCAGGCGAACCGGCTGTCGGAATCGGCGAGCCATGCGGCGGAGCGCGGCGGCCAGGCAGTGCGCGAGGTCGTGAGCACGATGGGCGAGATCACCGAGAGCTCGCGGCGGATCTCGGAGATCATCGGCGTGATCGACGGGATCGCGTTCCAGACGAACATCCTCGCGCTGAACGCGGCCGTCGAGGCCGCGCGCGCCGGCGAGCAGGGGCGCGGCTTCGCGGTCGTCGCGGGCGAGGTGCGCGCGCTCGCGCAGCGCAGCGCGAACGCGGCGAAGGAGATCAAGGCGCTGATCGGCGCGAGCGTCGAGCGGGTCGAATCCGGCGCGCAGACCGTCGACTACGCGGGCAAGTCGATGGACGAGATCGTGTCGCAGGTGAAGCGCGTGTCCGATCTGATCGCCGAAATCAGCGCGTCGACGAGCGAGCAGAGCGCGGGCGTCTCGCAGGTCGATCACGCGGTCGTGCATCTCGACAACATCACGCAGCAGAACGCCGCGCTCGTCGAAGAAAGCGCGGCGGCGTCGGAGAGCCTGCGGCAGCAGGCGACGCTGCTCGTCGACGCGGTGGGGGTGTTTCGCTGATGCGGTGGGGAGGCGGCGGCGCGTGCGAACATGTCCGGCTCGACAGGGTTGCGTCGCGCGGCGAACGCGCGACGCAACGGGGACGAAGCGGATACGGCGGGCAGGAACCCTGTCCGCACATCGGACCGTCCGGACGAGAAGATGCGTACGGATGTTGGAATTCACCGGCCTGCGTCGATCTCCCCTACATCGTCCGGCTTGACACGAAACAGCTTGCCGGGCTGGGCTCGTCTGCAAACATGGCGGGTACGTTCCTCGTTCATCGACTCGCGCACGAGATCACTGCTTTACGCCCGTGACAAGGCTGTAATAGCCGGAGCTCGGGATGGTTTCGATCGACGAAAATCCCGCATCCGTCAATATCTCGGACAATTCATGGGAAGAATATTGCTCGCCCTCGGTCCAGCTAATCATCATCAAGCTGGATGCAGCTGCCGCAAGCGGACCGCTCTTGTCGTCGCGATACAGAACCTCATGTAGCACGATGCGGCCGCCGGGCGGAAGCGCGTCGAAACTCTTGCATGCGAGAAGGGCATCCTTGTCCCGGGGCCAGGCATGGAAGACGTTCGAATAGAAATGCAGATCCGCGTCAGGAAACGGATCGTGCAACATGTCTCCAGGATGAAGCGCGACGCGTTCCCGCACCGACGATTTTTCGAAATACGGGCGGCTCAATTCGCATACGTTCGGCAGCTCGAACAGCACCCCGCGAAGCGCAGGCCACGCCGAAAGCGCACTTCTCGTGTGCACGCCGGACCCCCCGCCGATGTCGAGCATCACGCGATGCATCGAGAGATCGAATTTCGTTGGCCACACGGGCGCATGTACGGCGCTCGCACTTTCCATCGCACGCGTGAAGCGCCTTGCAAGCTCGTCCTGTTGCTCGTGTGACTGGAAGACGTCGGGACTGCCGTAAGGGTGCGCTGCATCGTCGCGTATTGCAGTCTCGAGCGACTTGAGCGAGAAGGTGTCGCTGGCTTCGTACATCAGATCAAAAAATGCCCCGAAATACGTCGGGCTGCGCTCGACCAGAAAATCTTCGCCGAGCGTGGTCAGCGCGTAACGATCCGCGTCGCACCGGACAAAACCCAGCGCCACTGCGATATTGACCAGCGCTTCGGCAGGACGGCGTGCAAGCCCGAGCGCCGCGCAGAGCTCCCCGAGCGTGGATAGCCTTCCGTCAAGCTGGCGAAAGAGTCCAGCGCGATGCGCGATCAGCATTGCCGGACTCACGAAGAGACCAAGCGCTATGTCGTATACGGCAATGTCGTCGCGACGGGGTAACGTGAGAGTCATGGTGTGGTACCGGATGAGGTTGAGTTCGTGACGTTGTCCAAGAAGTGGAGCGAACACGGCAACGCCGACATTAATTGACTGATTTGCTGAACGACTTCATGGGCCCATGCAGTGAACGTGTCGAATACAGTGTCGCACCGGGTGCCATGTTTTCTTCAGGTGAAGAAACCGCGAGAACGACGGAAAGACCAGATGCATTTGCTGCTCTCGCTTCATGCGTATCGATATGGTCTTCATCGGATACCTCATCTAGACAAGAGACGGTTGAAAACGAATGATCGCCATGTCGGCTCCGTCGAAAGCACTTCAACACCATGCGCAAGTGATGATGTCGTCTGCGAGATTTCATGGCCGATACAGCCGACATTCTCCAGGAAAGCAGATCCGCACGATTGCCAATGGCGTACATACATGTGCGCTATCGGTTCGGCATCCCGAGAATATCGCACGCGTCCTGGCTCGGAAGTGCATCATCCGCGTAAGTGAAATCTCCTTCGCGCTGCCGTTTCGCGAGTTGCTGCCACAGAATCCGATAGCGTAATCCGGCACGGTCGAAACGCGAAAACAGATCGCGGCGCTCGCCCGGGTCCAGATAGCGGCCGTTTTGCGACCTGACCATGCGATTGTCCTGAGGTCCGACGACATAGGGAACGAACGGCAATAGCAGGCGTAGCGGCCACGGCGCCGCCGTCGCGTTCAACGCAAAGTTGAGTCGACAATAGTTGCGCGATTCGGGCACGCATGGATGGAACAAAGGCAGATCGCTGCCCGGTGTGTGACGGCCATAGGCCAGCGCGACTGAGCTGCGCACATGTACGTGGATCACCGCGTGAAGGTCCTGATATTTCGCACGCACGCCACCGAACCAGCGCATGATCGGCAGGACTGATTTGTTCTTGCAGCGGCGGATCATCGTCACCGTTTCGGATGTATAACGGACGTCGATTTGATCCTCATCGGACTGCTGATCACCGAACACGTTCGCATGCAGAAAGTCCGAGTGCGTCAAATCGAGCAGATTTTCGATGAGTAGCGGTGCGCAGCAATCGATTCGGATGTTGCCCTGCATATACTTCGGCAGGCCGCCATCGCGCGGCAGGAATGGCACGTCGGGCATGAAGGTGTCGCTCGCAGCTTCGGGGTCGCCGTACCAGACCCATACGTAACCGTATCGTTCGACTACCGGATAACATTCTGCGCCCTGGTCCCGCGGGTGCGATGCGGGACGCTTTGAAACCGGCTGGTCGGGATGCCACTGAGACGCGTTGATGCGGCCGCGCGCACGCCATAGATAGCACGGCTCCGAATGAATATGCCAGCGCGACGCGCGTTCGCCGACTTCAAACGTGTGAGCGAGCGGAAGCCACGCGTTGCGCAGGCGAGTCCGGTTAGGTAACCAGTCTTCCTCGTTGCGACGGCTCGTCAATTCGACGTCCTCGTTGTCATCGGATAGCATCATCGACTCCTTGTGCGGTAATCGGTCGACATCGGCTGCGTCGATACGCGCTGCCCCGAGACCGTGCAATGCCAGGCCCGCGAGTAGAGTGCGTCGAGCGTCGACAGTGCGCGACCGTCGACGTGTGCGAGCATCGCGAGCGGTGAGCGGTGCAGGCGGGCCCATATGCGAAACAGTTTCGCGCCGATACCTGTCGCGTCGGCGGCCACGCCACCGCGCCAAAGTACGTTCGTCGCGCCGCGGGCTGCCGGCGCGATCGCGATCGACGCCCACAGCATCGGCGCGCCGTCACTTGTCTCGAGCTCGACCGACGCGAGCGCATCGTCTTGTGACGATGTAACGCGAAGCGTCCATGGATAACGCACGCCGAAGTGCTGGTCGATGAAGCGCGTCGCCCACGTGACGCCGCGTTCCATCGAGATTTTGCCGTCACGTGGCGCCGTGTCTGCGATCACGTAGTCCGTGATGTGCAAGCCGGCAATGCGCATTGTCAGATGCGGCCCATCCGCCAATGCCGCCACGTATTCGTCGCGCGTGATCGCGACTGTCACCGAGCCTGAGAATCGTTGCGCATCGCGGACGTCACGAGTGATCGCGCCGACGGACTGTCGCGCATCGGTCGCGCATGCCCATACGAATCCGTCGCGCTCGAGCGTCTTGTACGCACGCGCGGCGAAGTGCGAAGGCACACGCTCATTCGCCGACAAATTCGGAATCGCCACGCAACAGCCCGTCGCGCCTTCGTAGGTCCAGCCGTGATAGGCACACTGCAGCCGGCCGTCGGGGGTTACGCGCCCAAGCGATAGCGGCGCGCGGCGATGCGCGCAACGATCCTCCATCGCGCGCACGGCACCCGACGCGTCGCGAAACAGCACGAGCGGCTGCTCCATGCAGACGACGCCGAGCGGCGCCTCGCTGCTCACCTGCTCGGACAGCGCGACCGGCATCCAGCGTGAGGCGGAGTTAAAAAGCAGTGGAGCGACCGCATTCATATGTGTTCATCGCGACGATCGCGATGCCTCCGGCAATCCAGGTACGCGCGCGTTGTGGCCCGCTTCGCGTGTCTGCGTCGATCGAATGCCCGCCGGCGAATCGTCGGCGGCCCTGTGCGATGGCTCCTGAGTTTGCCGCTTCGCGAGCCGCTGGGTCGACATCGCGCTCAGCCACGTCATCGTCAGCGTCGCGATCAGCAATACCGTGTACAGCGAAGCGGGGATGATCCGCAGTTGCAGACCGATCGCGAGCACCATCAG